>JBBRFV010000277.1:0-2853 GCA_038241335.1 Caulobacterales bacterium
GCTTCGGCGGGGCCGACGGCAAGGCCTTCAATACGTATCTCAACTATCGGGAGATGATCGACAAGGAGCACCCGGACATCGTCAGCGTCACGACGCCGTCCTTTGCTCGGGCCGAGCCGATCATCTATGCCGCCGAGCATGGCGTCAAGGCCATCTACGCCGAGAAGGGCCTCTGCGCCTCACTGGCCGAGGCCGACGCCATCACGGCCGCCGTCAAGGCCAACCGGGTGGCCTTCAACTGGGGCGCCATGCGCCGGCACCACGACGGCTACCGCCAACTGACGGCGGCGATTGCGCGTGGTGACATCGGACAGCCCCGCTACGCCGTCATGGCTTTCTTCACCGATCTGATCAAGCACCATCCGCATACCCTCGACCTGGTCGCGATGCTCTTCGGCGATCCAGCCCCGGAATGGGTGGAAGGGCACCTGGTGGAGCCAGGTGATGCTCTGGCCAGCGCCATCAAGCGCCCACTGCCGACCTTCGACGCGGCCGGCAAGCGCTTCGTGCCACCACCGGGCATGGAGATTGCCGATCCGATGGTCGGCTACTACCGCGTCGGCTATCGCGGCGGGGCGGAAGGGATCTTTCTCCCTCGCGCCGGGTCGTTTGACGTCGACGTCGTCGGCTCGGAAGGTCGGGCCTACGCCTGGGAAAACGGGCAAGGCATCTCCGTGCGCCATGTCAGCCGGGGCGGCGCCTCCGTCCAGGAGACGATCATCCGCCCGGCCGGCGAGAGCCCGACCATCTGCACCATCCGTGACCTGATCCGGGAGCTCGAGACCGGTGAGCGGAGCGCGGGAAACATCGACATCACCATGCAGAGCGTCGAAGCGCAGTTTGCCCTGGCCCACTCCCACCTGCAGGGCGGGTCGCGGGTGGCCATACCCGTGGCCGACCGCAGTCTGTACATTCCCGGCGGCTGAGCCATTCGCCGTAGCCACGACAACCGCCACCGCGGTTGTCGTGACTACTGGCCGACGGTATGCGCCAGAAGACGACCGGCCGGACTCCGGATAGCCGGGGCACCGCGCGGCCGGATCACCGGATCATCGGAACAGGAAGTGGAACCAAACGTGGCCAGCTCACCTCGTCTGCGTGTCGCCATCGCCGGCTGCCATCGCATGGTCAACCGCACTCCAGGCAGCCACAACTGGGCCGTCGCCTTCGCCGCCGTACCGGAAACGGAGGTGGTGGCCGTCTATGACCGTGGGTCCGAGACGCGGGATGCCTTCACCGCGTGCTGGGGGCCCGTCGCCATCTACGACGACTACCAGCGGATGCTTGAACAGGTCAATCCCGATATCGTCTGCGTTGCCACACGTCAGACGCAACACGCCGACCAGATCGAGAGCGCCATCGCGGCTGGCGCGCGGGGCATCCTCAGCGATAAGCCGCTGGCGACGACCCCGGCGGAGGCGCAGCGGATCGTGGCTGCCTGTCAGGGCGCAGGCGTTCCCCTGGCCTTCGGGCTCGACCGGCGCTGGTCGCAGCGCTACCGGGGGGCCCGAGAAGCTATCGCCGGCGGCCTCATCGGGCAGCCACAGACGGTCATCGCCTACGGCGTGCCGAACCTGATCAACCATGGCTGCCACTGGTACGACGCCGCCCTGTCCCTGGTCGGCGATCCAGAGGTGGCCCTGGTCAGCGGCGTTGTCGACCCCCTGGCCGGCGAGCCGGCCGACTCACGGCGCCGCCTCGACCCTCCCGGACGGGCCCAGGTGGAGCTTGTCGACGGGACGGTCATGTACGTCACACCGGACGGCGGATCGGCCCCGGCCTTCGAGGTCATTGGCAAGGGCGGGCGCCTGCTGCTGCTGAACGATGCCCGGGAGAACGCCTTGTGGACACTGGAGACGCCCCCCGGAGGCGCCGCCCGGCTGCGCCCGACGCCGCTGGAGCTGCCCTCTGACGCGGCTGACTGGCCGGCCGGCCCGGCGGCCGTGCGCGACCTGGTCGGGGCGATCCTCGACCGCCGGCCGACCGCCTGCGACGTCGACGCCGCCCGGCGGGCCACCGCCATCGGCTTCGCCATCCACGAGTCTTCCCGCCGGGGCGGGATGCGCGTCGCGCTGGCAGACGTCGATCCGGCCGGCCGGATCGAGTCCTTTCCCTGGGGAAACGAGTGAGGAGAATGCCATGAGCAAGATGTATCGGGCCGCCCTGGTGGGCTGTAGTCGCATGGGGGCGTTCATCGACAACGAAGTTGTCGGGTCGACCTCCATCGTCCTGCCGTATTCCCATGCCGCCGGGTATGAAGCCTGTAGCCGCACCGAGCTGGTCGCCGGCGCCGACTTGCGCCCGGAGGTGCTCGAAGCGTTCGGCAAGCGCTACGGCGTTGCGCCGGAGCATCATTACACCGACTACCGCGAGATGATCGAGCGGGAGCGCCCGGACATCTTGAGCATCGCAACCCAGCCCGAGCAGCGGACAGAAGTGGCCCTGTTCGCGGCTGCCCACGGCGTGCGGGCGCTCTACTGCGAAAAGCCGCTGAGCGCCTCAATGGCCGAAGCCAAGGAGCTGGTCGCGGCCGTCGAGGAACACAAGATCGCCCTGAACATGGGCACCAATCGGCGCTGGCACCCGGGCTTCGACGCCGCCCGGGCGCTGATCGAGACCGGCGAGCTGGGGGCCTTGAAGACCCTCATCATCTACAGCAACGGGACGCTGTTCAACACCTCGAGCCACTGGTTCGACACCGTCTTCCGGCTCAATGGCGATGCCCCGGTGACGTGGGCCCAGGCCTACCTCCCGCGCGGCGACGAGCTGGTCGTCGGCGACGAGATCACCGACGAGCCCGAGTCGTCGGGCCAGTTTGCCTTCGCCAACGGCGTCATGGGCCACGCGCTGCTC
>JBBRFV010000278.1:0-2794 GCA_038241335.1 Caulobacterales bacterium
TCGATGAAACCCATGCCGCCGTGGATCTGCACGCCCATCGAGGCGACCTCGACGCCCATGTCGGTCGACCAGGCCTTGGCGAGCGGCGTCAGCAGTTCCTCGCGCAGCTTGGCGGCGGTGCGCTCCTCCTGGGTCGCGCCCCGGGTGGCCAGATCGGCGGCCACGGCGGTCGACAGACACAGTCCCCGGGCCGCCTCGATCCGGGCCTTCATCAGCGTCAGGGTTAGGCGAACGTCAGGATGGTCGAACAGGCGGGCGGGGGCCTGCCCGGTCCAGGCCGAGCGTCCCTGCTGACGCTCCAGCGAGAAGGCCAGGGCCTGCTGATAGGCGCGCTCGGCGATGGCTACGCCCTGGGTCCCGACCTGCAGGCGCGCGGCGTTCATCATCGTGAACATGTGGGCCAGACCCTGACCCAGCTTGCCGACCAGCTGCGCCTTGGCGCCCTCGAACAGCATCACGCAGGTGGGCGAGCCATGGATGCCCAGCTTGTGCTCCAGCCCGCCCACGCGCAGGGCATTGGCCTCGCCCAGGGTGCCGTCGTCGCCGACCAGCATCTTGGGGGCCAGGAACAGCGAGATGCCCTTGACGCCCTCGGGCGCGTCGGGTGTGCGGGCCAGCACCAGGTGAACGATATTGTCGGCGACGTCATGGTCGCCCCAGGTGATGTAGATCTTCTGACCGACGAGGCTCCAGCCGCCGTCCCCGTCCGGCGTGGCCAGGCTGGTGATCGTGCCCAGGTCCGAGCCCGACTGCGGTTCGGTGAGGTTCATGGTGCCGGTCCACTCGCCGGAGACCAGGCGGGGCAGATACAGGGCCTTCTGGTGGTCGGAGCCGTGGTGGGCCAGGGCCTCGATCGCGCCCAGGCTGAGCATCGGACACAGGCCAAAGGCCATGTTGGCGGCCTGGAACATCTCGAAGACGCCGATCTCCAGGCATTTGGGCAGGCCCTGGCCGCCATGGTCGGGATCGGCCGCCAGACCGCTCCAGCCGCCGGCGGCAAATTGCCGGTAGGCGTCGGCAAAGCCCGGGGCGGCACGGACCACGCCGTTTTCCAGCCGGGCACCGACCCGGTCGCCCTCGCGGTTCAGCGGGGCCAGAACCTCGCGGGCCAGCACGCCCGCTGCCTCCAGAACGGCCTGCACGGTATCAGCGTCGGCGTCAGGATAGGCGGCGGCCAGGCGCTCGAAGCCTGCCGCATGACGCAGGGAGAAAGCGATATCGCGAACAGGCGCGCGGAAGGTCATGGACGGGGAAACTCCAGATGATCGGCGTTCTGCTTAGGCCCGCAGAGCGATCCCGCCAAGTCGGGCACCGGATCTTAAAGGCGCTCACGCCGTCGTGATGTCGGGTCCCTTTATCTGCCGGGCAGACTTCCTAAGTGAGGGAAACCGTAACTGATCCGATCACAATTCCTTTTGGAGACCCTTGCCCATGGCCCGTCCCTTCGCCTATGCCGCGCTCGCTGCTGCGCTCCTGTCGGCGTCCGCCGCCTCGGCCGCGCCGGGCGTCAGCTCGACCAAGCCCTCCGACCTTCCGGCCGGCAATTATGTCGTCGACAAGACCCATGCCTCGCTGACCGCGAAGATCACCCACATGGGTTTCTCGCACTACACCCTGCGCTTCACCAAGCTGGACGCCAGCTTCGTGTATGACCCCAAGGCACCGCAAGACGCCAAGATCACGGTCACCGTTGATCCGGCCTCGATCGATACGGCCACCGGTGGCGATGCCTTCGGCCTGAAGTTCAACAAGGAACTGGCCGGCGACGGCTGGCTGGAAACGGCCAAATATCCCACCGTCACCTTCGTCTCGACCTCGGTCGACATCGGCGATGGCCACACCGGCAAGGTGACCGGCGACCTGACCCTCCATGGCGTGACCAAGCCCGCCGTGCTGGACGTCACCTTCAACGGCGTCGGCAGCGGCTTTGTGCCGCTCAGCGTCAAGACCGGCTTCTCGGCCACGACCACGATCAAGCGCTCGGATTTCGGCGTCTCCAAGTACGTGCCGCTGGTCGGCGACGACGTGACCCTGAACATCGAGGTCGAGTTCGACAAGAAGTAGTCGACGGCGGGCCAGGCTTCCGCTTCAACTTGGCGACAGTTTGAAGCGGAAGCGCAGGCTTGGCCTTGTCGGCCGGCCTTTTACGACATCGATACCTGGAGATTTCCATGGCTGCGACGCGGACGCGCTACACCACAGTGGCAATCATCCTCCACTGGCTGATCGCTGCGGCCATCATCTTCCAGATCATCCTGGGCTGGCGGATGGGTGACGGGCCCAAGGGCTCGCCGGTCACCTACGCCATCTTCCAGCTGCACAAGTCGATCGGGATCACCATCCTGCTGCTTAGCCTCGGGCGTCTGGCCTGGCGGCTGGTCAATCCGCCACCGCCTCATCCGGTGGCCCAACCGCGCTGGGAGACCCTGGCCTCACAAGTCGTCCATGTGGCGTTCTATGTGATCATGATCGGCCTGCCGATCACCGGCTGGATCATTGTTTCGACCAGCAAGATCACCATCCCGACCGTCCTGTTCGGCGCGGTACCGTGGCCGCACCTGCCGTTCCTGCCCGAGCTGGCGGCGGGTCCCAAGCACATCTGGCATCAGATCGGCGAGCTTGGACACGGCGTGCTGGTCAAGACCACCTACCTGCTGCTGGTGTTGCACCTGGGCGCGGTGGCCAAGCACCAGGTGCTTGACCGGGATCAGGTGTTTCAACACATGGCACCGGGCGCAAAGCCCGGGCTGAAGGAGCCCCGGGCCTGGCTGGCCGCCGCCGGCCTGATCGCGGT
>JBBRFV010000279.1:0-2766 GCA_038241335.1 Caulobacterales bacterium
GCTCGGCTTGTGCCCAAGTTGCGAATGATTTTCAAGTAGATGCGAAATTGAGATGCAGGCGCTGTGAAACGCCGGGTCCTCAAGGGTCCGGGAAACGAACGTTCGGCGCCCCGCGAGTCCGTCGATACCGGACCTGGCTCTCAGGCGAGGCGCCGCAGGAGGTCGGCGGCGGAGTCGGACAGGGTGTCGTCCCGGGCGCCCATGACCACGATCCGGTCGCCGGGCCGGGCCAGTTCGACCAGTCGATCGCCGCAGGCCTCGCGGTTCGGCAGGGCTTCGGCGTTGCGCCCGGCGGCGCGGACGCCCGAGGCGATGTCTTCCGAGCCGACGCTGCGGTCCGTGGTGCCGCCGTAGTAGACCGGCTCGGGCATCAGCAAAACGTCGTCCTCGCGCATCAGGCCGGCGAAGCCGTCGATGAACTCATGCCTCATCAGCTTCAGCGGGCCGAAGCCATGCGGCTGGAACAGGATCAGCAGGCGGCCGTCGAAGGCGTGCAGGGTCTTCAGCGTGGCGGCGATCTTGTCCGGGTTGTGGGCGAAGTCGTCGATGACGGCGACGCCGTTCGCGGTCCCGACCACCTCCATGCGACGGCGAATGCCGGCGAAGGATTCCAGCGCGGCGACGGCCCGGTCCAGCGGCACGCCGACGGCGCGCACGGCGCCCAGCGCCGCCAGGGCGTTGGCGACATTGTGGGCGCCCGGGACATTGAGGACCACCGCATGCCTTGTTCCGCCCAGCTCGGTCAGGGTGAAGCGCATACCGGTCGGCAAGGGTTCGAGATCGTGAGCGTTGAGGGTGGCGGACTCCTCGCCCAGCGCGAAGGTGATGACCCTGTCGGAGGGCAGGGTCTGGGCCAGGGCCTGGGTCTCGGGATTGTCGAGGTTCAGCACGGTCTTCTCCGCGCGGCCGGTGAAGCCGCCGAACAGGTCGCGCAACTCCTCCATCGACTTGTGGTCAAGCGAGATGTTGGAGACCACGGCCACGGTCGGGGCGTAACGGGCGATGGAGCCGTCGCTCTCGTCAACCTCGGACACGAACAGGTCGGGACCGCCGATCAGGGCGCTGGCGAACGGGTGGTCGGAGTCGACGAAATTGCGCATCACAGCGCCGTTCATGACCGTGGGCTTGCGCCCCGCGCGCTGCAGGATCCAGGCGATCATGCCGGTGATGGTCGACTTGCCGCTGGTGCCGGCCACGCCGATCGAGGCCGGGGCGGCGTTGAACAGCTGGCTGAGCAGTTCGGGGCGGGTGACGATGCGGGCGCCGACCCGCCGGGCCGCGCCGATGTCCGGCACCGTGTCCTCGACCGCGCCGGTGGCGACGACGATCTGCTCCGGCGAGACCACGCCCGATCCGTCCTGGGGATGCAGGATCACGCCATGCGCTTCCAGCCAAGCGAATTTCTCCGGAGTGCGGCCCTGGTCGCGGGAGCGGTCCGATCCCTCGATGGTCGCGCCGCGCGCCTGAACGATCAGAGCCAGCGGCAGCATGCCCGAGCCGCCGACGCCGCAGAAGAAATAGGAGACGTTGCCGGTCATGGCGCCCTAGATGAGAGTGAGACGAACCGACGAGGCGACCCGTGGCTTTGAACCTTGATCCCGCGAAGACGGCTCTGGTGCTGATTGACCTGCAAATGGGCATCCTGTCCATGCCCCTTCAGCCGCACGACCTGGCGACCGTGGTGGCGAACGGGGTGGCTCTGGCGGGTGCGGTGAGCGCGGGGGGCGGTCTGGTGGTGCGGGTCAATGTCGCCTTCGCCCCCGACTGGTCCGACCGCCCGCAGGGGTTGGTGGACGCGCTGGCCGTCCCCCCGCCGGGCGGATCGCCAGCGGACTATTCCGACTTTCATCCCGACATAGCCGCCCTGGACGCCGTCTCCGTGACCAAACGGCAGTGGGGCGCCTTCCATGGAACGCGGCTGGACGACCTGATGCGGCGGCGGGGGATGGACACGGCGATCGTCTGCGGCGTGGCGACCAATTTCGGGGTGGAGCAGACCGTGCGCGAGGCCTGGCAGCTGGGCTATTCCGCCGTGGTCGCCGAGGACGCGTCGGCGACGGTTGACGCGGACATGCACCGCTTCGCCCTGGAAAGGATTTTCCCGCGCATCGCCCGTACGCGGTCGACGGCCGAGATCGTCGCGGCCCTGGGAGCGTCGGCGTGAAGATCGGCGTCGTCGCCGCCTCATCGCGGTTCAGCCGTCAGACCGCGGATCACATGCAGGCGCATATGGCGGCGCGCTTCCCGGCGGGCGAGGTCAGCCTGGTCTTCCACGAGGCCTGTTTTCTCAAGCACGGGCATTTCGCCGGGGACGACGCGGCGCGGGCGCGAGCAGTGGTGGATTTCGCCAACGATCCCCGGCTGGACGCGATCTGGTTCGCACGCGGCGGCTATGGCTCGTGCCGCATCGCGGAGGCCGTGGCGCCGAGGCTCAAGCCCGAGGCGTTGAAGAAGACCTGGCTGGGCTATTCCGACGCCGGCAGCCTGATGGCCCTGCTGTACAAGATGGGCGCCAAGCATGTGGCCCATGGGCCGATGGTCACCGACGTGAACCGGCATTCGCCGGCGGCGGTGGACCGGGCGCTGGACTGGCTGATCCGACGCGATCCAGCCGCGCTGGAGCCGACTCTGGACGGCCGGCCGACCGTGGCGTTCAACCTCAGCATCCTGGACGCGCTGACCGGCACAATGCTGGAGCCGGACCTGACCGGCCACGTCATCATGCTGGAGGACGTGTCGGAGCCGATGTACCGGATCGATCGGATG
>JBBRFV010000280.1:0-2745 GCA_038241335.1 Caulobacterales bacterium
CCGTCTTCCTTGAGGCGCTGGACGATCGCCTTGCCGATGCCGCGGGTTCCACCCGTGACGAGAGCCACTCGAGCCATATGCGTTTCCTGTTCCCTGTAGCCGCGTCTGACGCGCGGCCTTCAAGGGTTACGCTTTAGCCTGCCGAGCGTTGCGCGGGAACCGCCGTCATGCCGTGGCCGGCATCTTGGCCATGTCGATGACGAAGCGGTAGCGGACGTCGGATTTCAGCATCCGGGCATAGGCCGCGTTGATCTGGTCCGGCGCGATCGTCTCGATGTCGCAGGCGATGTCGTGTTCGGCGCAGAAGTCCAGCATCTCCTGGGTCTCGCGGATGCCGCCGATCAGCGATCCGGCGATACGGCGGCGACGCCACAGCAGGGGCAGGGCGTAGACCGGCATGCCCTCGGTCGACAGGCCCAGCATGACCATGGTCCCGTCCCGCGCCAGCAGGTTGATGTGGCTGGCGATCTCGTGCGTGGCCGAAACGGTGTTGATGATCAGGTCGAATTTCTCGGCCGCGGCGGCCATGGCGTCGGCGTCGGAATTGATCAGGAAATGCTTGGCGCCCATGCGTTCGGCGTCGGCCTTCTTGCGGTTCGAGGTCGACAGCACCGTGACCTCGGCCCCCATGGCCGCGGCCAGCTTGACCGCCATGTGGCCGAGGCCGCCGAGGCCGATGACGGCCACCTTCGAACCCGGCCCGACCTTCCATTCCTTGAGCGGAGAATAGGTGGTGATGCCGGCGCACAGCAGGGGCGCGGCGGCGTCGAGCGGGATGCTGTCGGGGATGGACAGCACATAGTTCTGATCGACGACGATGTGGTCGGAATAGCCGCCCTGGGTGATCTTCTGGTTCACCGGACCGCCCTTGGGATCGGGTGAGCCGTAGGTCTGGGTCATGCCGGGGACGCAGTACTGCTCCTCGCCTTCGCGGCACGAGGCGCAGACGCGGCAGCTGTCGACCATGCAGCCGACCCCGACCCGGTCGCCGGCCTTGAAGCGGGTGACGCCTGAACCGACCGCGCTGACCACGCCCGCCACCTCGTGACCCGGCACGATCGGATAGCGGGTGTTGCCCAGGTCGTTGTTGGCCACGTGCAGGTCGGAATGGCAGACGCCGCAGAACTGAACGTCGATGGCCACGTCGTCCGGGCCGGGATCGCGGCGCTCGAAGCTGTAGGGCGACAGCGGCGCATGGGCGGCGGTGGCGGCGAAGGCGCGGGTGGCGATGGGCATGGTGGATGTCCTGTCAGGCTAGGGCGTCAGGTGCGCACGCCGGGCGCGGCGCACAAGGGGCCAGGGCGGGGGTCAGGGGCGCGCGCGGCCGTCGACGCGCCGCACCGGCACGGCGTCGAGGTCGAAATCGTCGAACAGCCGGGCGTTCAGGGTGATCCTGCGCGGATGAACCGTCCCCGCCTCGTCGGTCCATTCCGGCGCGTCGCTGAACACCGGACAGCCGCAGACGGCGCAGTGATGGAAGGTCATCATCCGGTCGCCCCACTGATAGGCGTCCAGGGCGTCAGGGCGGGTCTCCAGGGTGACGGCCCCGGGCGCATAGTAGGCCGACACCGCGCCGCGCTTGCTGCAGATCGAGCAGTTGCAGACGGTCACGCTGTCGGGCGCCGGCGCCGTGAAGCGATGGGCGCCGCAGTGGCAGGACCCGGCGACCATCTCAGGCCAGCTTTTCGATCAGCGCCCGCGCCGCCGCCGGATTGCGCACCTTGGCCCCCGCGATGAAGTAGGCGAAGACGTCGCCACGCTTCGCCCAGTCGCGGGTCTGTTCGACGATGCCGTCCAGTTCGCCCGAGGTCATGCCGTTCGGCTCGTCCTCGCGGCTCGACATCAGCCGGGCGTACTGGAAGTCGGCCGTCTCCTGATCGATCACCGGCCACTGCGGGGCCTCGTCGTCGCGGCCATAGACGATGGCCGCGCCATACTTCCGGGCCAGGTCATGGAACTGCTCGGTGTCGAAGGCGGCGTTGCGGACCTCCAGGGCGTGGCGCAGCCGCACCCCGTCCTTCTCCGGAGGCAGCCGCTTCAGGAAGCCCTCGAAATCGACGGGATCGAATTTCTTGGTGGCCATGAACTGCCAGTTGATCGGCCCCAGCTTGTCGCCCAGCGCCGTCAGGCCCTGGTCGAGGAAACGGTCGAGGCTGTCGCCTTCGGACAGGATCTTGCGGTTGGTGCAGAACCGGCTGGCCTTGACCGCGAAGACGAAATCGTCGGGCGTCTCGTCGCGCCACTTCATCCACGTCTCGGGCTTGAAGCCGGAATAGTAGGTGCCGTTGATCTCGATCGAGGTCAGGGCGCGGGAGGCGAACTCCAGCTCCTTCTTCTGGCTCAGCTTGTCCGGATAGAAGACGCCGCGCCACGGCTCATAGGTCCAGCCGCCGATGCCGACGCGAATGGTTCCGGTCATGTCGTGCCCCGCTCGGTCAGAAGCCCAGGGACGCAGCATAGACCGGATCGGCCAGCCTGGCGCTGGAGAACTCCGCCTGCCGGCTGCGCGGCACGAGATAGCGGATGTGGGCGGCGAGCGCCGGCAGGACTTCCGCCGGGGCGTCCTGCCCCTCGGGCATCTCGCATTCGGCCATGGCCCAATAGACCGCGCCCGCTTTTCGGGCGGCATGGTCGACGAGCGCGGCTATCTGTCCGAGCTGGAAGACATCGCCGACAGCGGCGTGACCCCCGCCGATCGCCTTCTGGAGCTTTACCACGGCGAGTGGCAGGGCGACCTGACGCGCC
>JBBRFV010000281.1:0-2702 GCA_038241335.1 Caulobacterales bacterium
GACCTCGTCGCCCTCGGCGATCTGGTTGTCCTGGCCGAAGATCACGGCGCCGACGTTGTCGCGCTCGAGGTTCAGGGCCATGCCCTTCACGCCGGCCTTGGGGAATTCGATCATCTCGCCGGCCTGGACGTTGTCCAGACCATGGATGCGGGCGATGCCGTCGCCGACCGACAGCACCTGGCCGACGTCCGAGACGTCCGCTTCCACGCCGAAATTGGCGATCTGCGACTTGAGGATGGCCGAGATTTCGGCGGCGCGGATGTCCATAGGGATCTCTCTGTCTTCGTCTCTTCGGTGCACGCTGTCAGGCGCGCCGCATTCTGGTGGTCAGCGCGCTTACGCGCGCTTCAGGGCGAATTTCATCTGGTCGAGCTTGGTCTTCAGCGAGGCGTCGAACAGCTTCGACCCCACCTTGACCTTGAGGCCGCCGAGGATGGCCGGATCGACGCGGGCGGTCATTTCCGGATCCCGGCCCAGCGAGGCGCGGAGCTTCGTCTGGATGGTCTTCAATTGGGCGGCGGTCAGGGCCTGGGCCGAGACGACCTCGGCGGCGACCACGCCGGTCTTCTTGGCATAGAGGGCGTCGAAGCCGGCGATGACGGCGGTCAGGTCGCGGGCGCGGCCGTTCTGGGCCAGCAGGCCGAGGAAGTTGCGGGTCACGGCGTTGAACTTCGCCTTGTCGGCGATGGCCACGAGACCCTTCTGCTGATCGTCCGCGGCCATGACCGGCGAATTGGCCAGACGACGCAGGTCGGCGCTCTCGCTCCAGGCGGCGCGCAGCGATGTCAGGTCGGCGCGCACGGCGTCCAGAACCCTGGTTTCGTCAGCGAGGTCGAACAGCGCCTGTGCGTAGCGCTCGCCGACTTCCGTCGTCCTGTAATCGTCAGCCACTTATAAGGTCCGCGCGGGTTAGCGTTCGGGTTTGCGACCGGCGGCGATTGCGCACCGATCAAAGGCTTGAAATGCTTCGAAAAAGCACTTGGGGGACGCGTCTTGCAACGCGCCCTCCGGCTCAGCCGGGCGCCTGATAGCATTCATCCCCCCCTGCCGCAACCGACGCCGACGGAACGATAACGCCGCACCCGCGCTGAGCCGCGATGGCCGCTTCCACATCGAAAAACGTGATCTTCGCCGCGCTCGCCGGAAACCTGGCCATCGCCGTGGTCAAGTTCGGGGCTGCCCTGTTCACCGGCTCGGCCGCGATGATGAGCGAGGCGATCCACTCGACCGTGGACACCGGCAACCAGGTGATCCTGCTGGTCGGGCTCAAGCGGGCGGCGCGGCCGGCGTCGGACGACCATCCGTTCGGCCACGGGCTGCAGCTCTATTTCTACACCTTCGTGGTGGCGGTGCTGATCTTCGGCGTCGGGGCGGTGATCTCGATCCTGCACGGGATCGAACGCATCCAGCATCCGGCGCCGATGGACAACCCGTGGGTCAACTATCTGATCCTGGGCCTGTCGGTGGTTTTCGAAGGGGCCAGCTGGCTGGTGGCGCTGCGGGCCTTCAACCGCGAGCGTGAGGGCCGGCCCTTCCTTCACGCCATCCGCAACTCCAAGGACCCGACGGTCTTCACCGTCCTGTTCGAGGACACGGCGGCGCTGGCCGGGCTGGTGGTGGCCCTCGTCGGGGTGCTGGCCAGCCAGTTGCTGAACCTGCCGATGCTGGACGGCGCGGCCTCGGTCGTCATCGGGATCATCCTGGCCGTAACCGCCGCCTTCCTCGCCTTCGAGAGCCAGAGCCTGTTGACCGGCGAGGCGGCCGACCCGGCGACCCGGCGCGGCATCGAGGCCATCGCCCGCAGCGAGCCGGGCGTCGACGGCCTTAACGACGCCCGCACCATGCATTTCGGCCCCAACGAGATTCTCGTCGCCCTCAGCCTGGACTTCCGCAACGACCTGACGGCGGCCCAGGTCGAGGACACGGTGGCCCGGCTCGAGCAGCGCATCCGCAGCGCCTACCCCCAGGCCGGCCGCATCTATGTCGAGGCCCAGAGCCTGACCAGCCACGCCGCCATCCGCGCCGCCGTCATGGCGGGCGGCGGGGCCGGGGCCCTGGTCAGCGACGTCCCGATCGAGCTTCAGGACTGAGGCCTCCCTCAGTGCGCCTCGTCCCAATTCCCCGCCGCCCGCGCTTCCACCACCAGCGGCACCGTCAGCGCCACGGCCGGGTCCGCCGCCCCCTCCATCACCCGTTTGATCAGGGCGATGGCGGTCTGCGCCTCCGCCTCGGGGGCCTCGAAGACCAGTTCGTCGTGGACCTGCAAAAGCATGCGGGTTGAGAGACCCGCCGCCTCCAGAGCCCCCGGCATCCGCATCATGGCGCGGCGGATGATGTCGGCGGCCGCCCCCTGGATGGGGGCGTTGATGGCGGCGCGTTCGCCGAACTGGCGCTCGGCGCCGGACTTGGAGTGGATGGCCGGGATGTGGATCTTGCGGCCGAAGATGGTGGTCACATAGGCGTTCTCGCGCACCTCGGCCCGCATCCGGTCCATGTATTCGCGGATGCCCGGGAAGCGCTCGAAATAGGTCTTGATGTAGTCTGCCGCCTCGCCCTGCCCGATGCCGAGCTGGTTGGAGAGGCCGAAGGCGCTGATGCCGTAGACGATGCCGAAATTGATCGCCTTGGCGCGGCGGCGGGTCTCGGGGTCCATCTGGTCGACGGGGACGCCGAACATCTCGCTGGCCGTGGCGGTGTGGATG
>JBBRFV010000282.1:0-2697 GCA_038241335.1 Caulobacterales bacterium
GTTCGCATCCAGGTGCTGCTCGACCGATCCGCCTTCTCGCCGGGCATGATCGACGGTTTGCCGGGCGAGAATACCCGTCAGGCCATCGAGGCCTTCCGCAAGGCCAATGACCTGGGCGACGGCGATGGGGTCGACCAGGCCCTGCTGGATCGTCTGACCGCGACCGACACCGCCCCCGTCATGGCTGAATATGTTCTGGCCCCCGCAGACATCGCCGGGCCCTTCAGCCCGCCTCCTGTGCAGGATCTGACCGCCCTGGCGGCGGCGGGGACGAATTTCAGCAGCCCGCTCGAACGGCTGGCCGAGCGCTTCCACATCACCGAGGCCCTGTTGCAAGGGCTGAACCCCGGCGTCAATTTCTCGACGGCCGGCCAGCGGATCGTGATCCCCGCCGTCAACGACGCGCCCCTAGCCCAGGTCGCCCGCATCGTCGTCGACAAGGGAGAGAAGGCCGTTCGCGCCTATGACGGCACGGGCCGGCTGCTGGCCTTCTACCCGGCCACCATCGGCTCCAGCGACAGGCCCGCCCCGTCCGGAACGCTGACGGTAAAGGGCGTGGCCAACGAACCGGACTACACCTACGACCCCAGCCGCCTGACCTACGGCCCGGGCGGCGAGAAGGTCGTGGTCCCCGCCGGCCCGAACAATCCGGTCGGCACGGTATGGATCGATCTTTCGCGCGACACCTATGGCATTCACGGTTCGCCTGACCCGTCGAAGATCGGAAAGACCGCTTCGCACGGCTGCGTGCGCCTGACCAACTGGGACGTCGAGCAGCTGGCGGCGGCGGTGAAGCCGGGCGTGGTCGTCCGGTTTATCTAGGAGACGACGGCGCCGAACGGCGACCCGTCCCAGAAGGCGCACTGGTGGCGCTCGAAGAAGGTGAGGTCCATCCGGTCGCCTTCGGGCGCGAACACCCGCACCGGCCCGCCGCCCTCGCTGACCCGGGGCCAGTCCGCTTCGAACGCCGGGTCGTGGCCGAAACCGGCCCACAGCCTCATCATCCGATCCGACAGGGCGTGCTGGGCCGGGGTGAAGCGGTCCGCGTCCTCCAGCAGCCACGAGGTCCCGAACACATAGGCCAGCTCGCTGGCGTGATAGGCGCCCATGTCATAGCCAGCGATCCACGCCGGGATCAGGAAGGGCGCGTCCCGGTCGGCGAACTCATAGCCGCGCACGGGCACCCAGCGCGCCAGCAGCCGCCGCATGGCGTCCGATGGACAGGCGAATTTCTGGTCGGTGAAGCTGCGGGCGATCGTCAGGCCCGGCCCGTCCGACCCGACCGGATAGTGGTCCAGCACCGCCCGCCCCTGGTCGCCGTACATCCAGCCGGTCTCTCGATCGTAGCGATCCTGGCTGCGCACCTCGACCGCGAACAGCCGCCCCTCGTCGAGATTGGTCCCCAGGATCACCGGCGTTCGGACGAACCTTCCCGTGGCGAAGGCCACAGCGGGCGAGAGCGGCACGGTCGCGTCGCCATACACGGGCCCCCACGATCCCGGTCCGTTCAAGCCCGACCGTTTCGCGGCCGCCCTGGTGACGCGCGCGGCCGGCGTACGGCGCAGGCAGGCGACCGCGTCCGGTCCCTCGCACCCTACCGAGGCGGCGAAGGCCGGACCGGCGTCGGCCGCCGTATCCGCCGCGACCAGCGACGACGGCTCCAGGCAGGGCCCGCTCTGCAGGATGATCCGTGCGTAGAGTCCCTGCGATCCGGGCGAGGCCATCAGGTGACAGGCGCTCCATGCTCCTGAACTCTCGGCGAACAGGGTCACGTCGGCCGGATCGCCGCCGAAGGCCGCGATGTTGGCGTGGACCCAGCGCAGCGCCGCCTGCTGGTCCATCAGACCCCAATTGCCGCCAACCCCCTCGCCGCTCGCCGCGAAGCCGGGATGAGCCAGCCAGCCCAGCGCCCCGAGCCGGTAGTTCAGGGTCACCACGACCTGATCCTGCGTCGTCGCCAGCCGTGACGGGTCGTAGTTGGCGCCGGATCCGATGGTGAAGGCGCCGCCGTGCAGATAGACCATCACCGGCCGGGCGACCGCCGCCTCGCCCGCCGGGGCGTAGACGTTCAGATACAGACAGTCCTCGGCTCCCATGACCACGCCGCCGCCGCCACCGAGAACGGCCTCGCGGCCGACGGCCTGGGTGCAGTCCGGCCCGATCCGAGACGCATCGCGCGTCTTTGTCCAGGCCGCGACTGGAAGCGGCGCTTTCCAGCGCAGGTCGCCTGTCGGCGGCGCGGCGTAGGGCAGTCCGAGAAAGGCGCGCACGCCCTTCGCCTCGATGCCCCGCACCGGACCGGCCGCCGTGATCACCACGGGGCCGTCGCCGCCAGCCGCCGCGCGGACGCCGTTCAACCCGCCGGGATGAATGCTCACGCAGGCGGACAGCATCAGGCTGAGAGCGAGGATCAGCAGTCGGTGCATCGCGAACCCTGGCCGTGGGGAGACGACCATAACGCCCCGCACAGCTTCGGTATCCCGCCCAAGGCAAAACGGCCCCCCGGATCGCTCCGGGGGGCCGTCTTGTTTTCAGCCTGTGCTCGCCTCGCGGAGGCTCGTGGCTTGAGGCGAAGCGCTCAAGCAGCAAGCGACCGCGTCGCGCGCGTCAGAGCACCAGGATGACCGATTACTCGGTGATCTTGGCGACGACGCCGGCGCCGACGGTGCGGCCGCCTTCACGGATGGCGAAGCGCAG
>JBBRFV010000283.1:0-2694 GCA_038241335.1 Caulobacterales bacterium
TCTCCTTTTGAAAGCCGCTCGCTCATATTAAACTAATAGGTTAAATGCAAGGGCGCCGCGTCGGTTCCGGTTGCCGCGCGGCGATCCGCTGTGCAAAAGCCGCCCCATGACCCCGACGATGTACGGCATTCCGAACTGCGACACGGTCAAGAAGGCTCGCGACTGGCTGGACCAGCACGGCGTGGCGTTTGTCTTCCACGACTACAAGAAGGCCGGGATCGACCGCGGCCGTCTCGACGGCTGGATGGCCGAGCATGGCTGGGAGATCATCCTCAACCGGGCCGGCACGACCTTTCGCGCACTGCCGGCGGAGACGAAGGCCGATCTGGACGCCGGCAAGGCGGCCGAGTTGATGCTGGTCCAGCCGTCGATGATCAAGCGGCCGGTGCTGGATCTGGGCGACCGGACGCTGGTGGGGTTCAAGCCCGACCTCTACGCCGCGATCCTGGCCTGACGGCCAGGCCCCGTCGGGTCGAGAGGTCCCGAAGGGCCGACGACCGCGGCCCTTCGGGAAGGCTCAGCCTTCGACGTCGGTGTCCGGGCGGTCGTGGCCGTCGGCGCGTTCGGTGATCCAGCGGCCCGAGGAGTCGGCGTATTCGATCATCGTGTCCTCGTCCGGGGCCTTCTGCTCGCGAGAAGCGGCGACGGCGGCGGCCCGCGCCGCGTCGTGGCTGGCGAATGTCTCGGAATAGGTGTCTCCGAGCCGATAGGCCCAGCCTCCGTCGTGTTCGACGATGCGATAGGTGACCTGGATCATGACGGACTCCGGATTGGCTGGGCCTCCAACATGGCGTCCGCACGATTTTTTCCAAGGCCTGCATCCGGGACGGCCCCCGGCGACGACTACTTCTCGAAAGCGCGGCGATGGGCCGGCGCGATACGGGGTGAAGACCATGGAAGACCTTTTTCGGGACTATTGGTGGCTGATGTTCCCGCTGTTCTGGCTGATCGGCGGCGCTTTCCACAGCGCCCAGGGCTATCGCCGGGACCGCGAGACCATCGATCTGATCAAGACCTACGCCGACAAGGGCCAGGAGCCGCCCGAGGCGTTGCTCAAACACCTCGAGCGGGATCGTGAGGACGAGCGCTATTATTCGCGTCGCCGCTGCCGTCGCGGCGGCTGGCGTCACGAGGGCAGCTGGTTCTCGGTCGCCTTCTTCGGGATCATGGCGGCCGGCTTCGGCTACGCCAGCTCGCGCGACATGTACGGCATGGGCGACGGCTTCCTGATCGTAACCGTCGTACTGGGCGCCCTGGCGGTGGCCAGTCTGGTGTCCATCCTTGTCGGCGGCCGCTACGGCGCCGACAAGGACTGATGAGCTTCAGGGCTGGGGGCGCGCGCCGTGGGGGACAACCAGACCGACTCCGAGTTGGTGGGCCGTGCGCTCGCCGGCTCGGACGCGGCCTTCGGCCAGCTGGTGCGCCGGCATCAGGCCGGGGTGCGCGCCTTTCTGCGTCGCACCCTGGGCGGCGGCTGGGCCGAGGCGGACGATCTGGCGCAGGAGACCTTCGTGGCCGCCTGGGGCTCGCTGCGCTCGCTCAAGGACCCGGAAGGACTGCGGGCCTGGCTGTGCGGCATCGCCTGGCGCAAGGCCCAGGACCGGATCCGCAGCGCTCGCCGGACCGCGGTGCGGGACGGGGCCTGGCTGGAGACCCTCGATCTGCCTGCGGGGGTCTCAAGCGAGGATCGGCTGTCCATGGCCGCGGCCATGGCCGAACTGACCCCGGATGTGCGCGCCTGCGTTTCGCTCTGCCTCGCCGACGGCTGGTCGCATCCCGAAGCGGCCCAGGCCCTGGGCTTGCCATTGGGGACGGTGAAGTCCCATGTTCAGCGCGGACGGGCGCGCTTGCTCAAGGCGCTCGGAGGACCAGATGACGCCTGACGCCAAACTCGACGCCCTGTTCGCCGCGGCCCGGCCGCCGGCGCGGGACCATGCCTTCGAAGCGACGGTGGCGCAGCACGTGGCGCGTCGGCGGGCCTGGGGGACGGTGGGCGCGCTGACGCCGTGGGCCGTCGCCGGCGCCGCCGTGCTGTGGGGCCTGCGTCCCGCTCTCGCCTCGCTGCTCGAAAGCGTCGGCCCAGCCTTCGAACCGGCGGGCGCCACCCTGGCCGGGGCCGCCGTCGTCGCCGGCTGCGCCCTGTGGCTGTCCCAGCGTTTCAGCCGGGCCTGACGCTGGCCGCCACGCCGCGCGCCCGCCTTACGAAAGTTTCACGCAACGGCGCGCATCCATGGAGGCCCGCAATCGCCTCTTGTTGTCAGAAGGCCGGGGCATCAGGCTCAGGGTCTGAACAAGAGGGGATATCCCAATGGACATGACGCCCATCCTCATCGTGCTGATCATCTTCAGCGCCATCACCGCCGTGATCTTCGGCCCGACCTATATGAAGTCCCGCGAGAAGCGCGAGATGCAGACGACGGTCCGCCACGCCATCGACAAGGGACAGGCCCTGCCGCCCGAACTGATCGAGGCCATGACCCGCGACGCCACCAGCAAAATCCCTTCGCGGACCCGCGACATCCGCCGAGGCGTGATCTGGCTGGCGGCCGGCATCGGCATCGCCGCTTTCGGCCTGCTGAGCGACATGGGCTGGAGCGACCACGACTTCGCCGACTTCGGCAACGGTCTGCTGGGCGTCGCGGCCATTCCGGTCACCATCGGCCTGGCTTTCATCGTCCTGAGCTTCTTCAACAA
>JBBRFV010000284.1:0-2663 GCA_038241335.1 Caulobacterales bacterium
TCGCGCGCGCCGCCGCGCCGGGCCAGGCGAAGGACAGGGTTCCGACCGCGACCGTCGCCGCCCCCCCCGGTGACGATCCCAGCAGCGCCGTCCATCGCCCCTCGGGCCCGACGACCGGTACAACCTTTTCACCGTCTCCGACCCGGACGAAGGCCGGCGCGCGGCCCTGAGCCGCCGTTCCCGAGGCCAGCATGGCCCGGCCGTCGCTGTCGACCGCGCCCAGGGCCGGTGCGCGGTCCAGCCGGAGCGTCGGCGCGCCCGCCCGGATCAGGACGACGGGCCCCGGCCCGCCGGACAGGATCAGCAACCGTTGGGGCGACGGCACCGCGTCCTGGCCCAATTGGGTCTCGGGCTGCAGCAACTGGTCGCCGGCGGCGGCCGTCATGCGGATGTCGAAGCTTCCGTCCGCGTCCGCCGCCGCCGCATAGGCCGCGCCGGCGGCGCTGCGCAGCACCACGCGGGCGTTGGGCTCGGCCCGTCCGCGGAAGACCAGAACCGCGCCGCGCCGCTCGACCGAACGAATCGCCGGCGGCCGGATCCAGCCGTCCGACGCCCGCGTCGAGGGCCGGGCCGGGCCGGGGCTGTGGTCCGAACAGCCGCCCGCGACGCCGGCCAGGGCCGCGATGGAAACAAGGATTGCGATCGGGCGTTTCATCCCGCCTCCCGGAGCGTGTAGGACTGCCGGTCCTGGATAGCGCGGCGCGGCCGCTGCTGTCTCCCATCCGTTTCCGAGGCTCCATGTCCACCCCCGAGATCCAGCCCTTCGACGGCAAGTCCGTCTGTCTGTTCTGCGGTTCGTCCGACCGGTCCGACCCCGCCTACACCGAGGCCGCCCGCGCGTTCGGCGAGCAGACGGCCCAGGCCGGCTGGCGACTGGTCTACGGCGGCGGCGGCGTGGGCCTGATGGGCGCGTCGGCGCGCTCGGCGCACGCGGCGGGCGGCCGGGTGCTGGGCGTCATGCCCGGCTTCCTGCGCAGTCGCGAGCGGCTGTTCGACGAGGTCGAGACCGTGGTCGTCACCTCGATGCACGAACGCAAGACGCTGATGTACGACCAGTCCGACGCCTTCGTCGTGGCGCCGGGCGGGGTCGGCACCCTCGAAGAGGTCATCGAGGTGCTGTCGTGGAAGCGGCTGGACCTGCACCATAAGCCGGTCATCTTCCTGAATCTGAATGGCTTCTGGGATGCGCTCCTGGCCACGATGGAGCACAGCATCGCCGAGAACATGACCCCGGCCTCGTTCCGGGACGCGTGGTCGGTGTGTGACACCGTCGAGGACGCGATCGCGGCGATGCAGGCGGCGGACGGTTTGCCGCATTTGAAACATGATCAGCGATAAGTTATCAGTGATCAGTTTTCAGGTTTCCTGCGTTTCTTTTGAAAACCTGCCTTGACAGTTTCGAATAACAACGCACACTGAAGCCGTGGGGTGAAGACCCCGCCTTCAACGGAGATCTCCCCATGCGCGCCTTGCTCGTCGTCGCGGCCCTGTTTGTCGCCGCCCCCGCCTTCGCCCAGGCCCCTGTGTCCAGCGCCGTCCTCGCCGACGCCGCCAGGGCCCCGGCTTCCGCCACCATCATCGACGGCGCCGCCTGGCGCTGCGACGGCGCCAGCTGCACCGCCTCGGGCGGCGCCAGCCAGCCCGCCGCGCGCGCCTGCCGCCGCGTCGTGGCCCGTTTCGGCCCCGTCTCGGCCTTCACCTGGAAGGGTGCGGTCCTGTCGGCCGAACAACTGGCCGCCTGCAACGCCTGATCCTCGTCGGGCCCTGAAACGACAAAGGCCGCCCTGCGAAGGGCGGCCTTTTTACTGTCCAGGCGGCCCGCTTCAGGCCGTCTCGCCCTTTAGCCGCTTCTCGATCCGTTCGCGGCCGATCATGGGGACCAGGGTGGCCATGTCCGGCCCGTGCGGCTGGCCGGTGAGGATGTGGCGCAGGGGCATGAACAGGGTCTTGCCCTTGGCTCCGGTGGCCTCCTTGACGGCGTTGGTCCAGACCGACCAGGCGTCGGCGCCGATCTCGGCCGGCAGCACAGCCAAGGCGGCGGCGGCGAAGGCGGGATCCTCGATCACCGGCGTGACCGGGCCGCTGATCATCCGTTCCAGATCAACCACATCAGAGAACTTGTGAAGGTTCGGACGCAGGGCATTCCAGACCGCCTCGCCCATGTCCGAGCCCAGGGCCACGAGGCGGGGCTGGGCCACCGCATAGTCCATCGCGTGCAACGCCTGGGCGTTGAGGCGGTCGAGGTCGGCGGTGTCGTAGCGGGCGGGCGAGCGGCCCATTTTGGCGAAGGCGAAACTCTCGCCGAGGGCGTCGATCGAGGCGCCGACCTCCAGTGGATCCGAGGTGCCGATCCGGCCGAGGTGGCTGGTGATGGCGATCGGCTCATAGCCGAGGTCGCGCATCTCCGATATCGACAGCGAGCCCAGTCGCTTGGACAGGGCCTGGCCGTCGGCGCCGACCAGCAGCGGCATGTGGGCGAAGGCGGGCGTCGGACCGCCGAGGGCCTCGAAGATCTCGATCTGGGCCCCGGTGTTGGTGACGTGATCCTCACCGCGGATGACATGGGTGATGGCCATGTCGATGTCGTCGACCACCGACGGCAGGGTATAGAGAAACAGCCCGTCCTCGCGGATCAGCACGGGATCGGACATCGAGGCCGTATC
>JBBRFV010000285.1:0-2662 GCA_038241335.1 Caulobacterales bacterium
CTGGGTCGGGGCGACAGGGCGGGACAGGGGCAGGGCGATCATGGCGGTCCCTCAGGCGGCTTCGGCGGCGCGTTGCGCCGCGGCGGGGACGAGATCGAGCGCGGCCGAGAGATCGGCCAGCAGGTCCTCGGGGTGCTCCAGCCCGATCGACAGGCGCAGCAAGCCGTCGGTGATCCCGGCCGTGACCCGCGCGTCGGGCGTCATGGCCGCATGGGTCATCAGGGTCGGGTGGGCGATGAGGCTTTCGACCCCGCCCAGGGACTCGGCCAGGGTGAAGACCTCCAGCCCGTCGACGAAGGCGCGGACCGCGTCGATGTCGGCCAGTTCAAAGGCGAGCATGGCGCCGAAGCCGGATTGCTGGCGGGCGGCGACGGCGTGGCCGGGATGGGACTTCAGGCCCGGATAGTGGACCACCTTCACCGCCGGATGGGCGTCCAGCCAGTCGGCGACGCGACCCGCCGTCGCCTGTTGACGCTCGATGCGGGCGAACAGGGTGCGCACCCCGCGAAGCGTCAGATACGCGTCGAACGGAGAGCCGGTGACGCCGAGGCAGTTGGCCCACCAGGTCAGCTGATCGAGGTCGGCCGGGTCCTTGGCCACCACGCAGCCGCCGACCACGTCGGAATGGCCGTTGATGTATTTGGTGGTGGAGTGGATCACCAGGTCGGCGCCAAGCGCGATCGGCTGCTGCAGGGCCGGCGACAGGAAGGTGTTGTCGACCGCCGCCTTGCAGCCGACGGCATGGGCCCGGGCGCAGATGTCGGCCACGTCCACGACGCGCATCAGCGGGTTTGACGGCGTCTCGATCAGGATCAGTTTGGGGTTCAGGGCGAAGGCGGCGTCCAGGGCGACGCGGTCGTTCTGATCGACGAATTGAACGTCGAAATGGCCGCGTTTGGCGCGGGCGCACAGCAGGCGGTGGGTGCCGCCGTAGAGGTCGTGCGTCGCGACCAGCAGGTCGCCGGGCTCGAGCGAACACAAGGCCAGATTGACCGCCGCCATGCCGGTGGCCGTGACCACCGCGCCGCAGCCGCCTTCCAGCCTGGCCAGCGTCTCGCCCAGCACGTCCCGCGTGGGATTGCCCGAGCGCGTGTAGTCATAGCGCCGTTTTCCATCGAGCCCGTCGAAACTGTAGTTCGACGACAGATAGATCGGCGGCATCACCGCGCCGTGCGTCGGGTCGCTGTTCACGCCGTGACGCGCGGCGGTCGTACAGGGGTGGGCCTGGCTGGAAACGGTCATGCGGCGATCTCGCGGGTCTGGAGGAGGTGGATCGGGGAGAGGGCGTCGTGCAGGGCGCGGCCGACCATCTCGCGTTCCTTCAGGAAGGCGTCGTGGCCGAAGATGGAGGGCGCTTCGATCAGGCGACGCAGGGCCGGGGCGCGGGCGGCGAGCTCGCGCAGATCCTCGATCGGGACCAGCCTGTCGGAGGTGAAGCCGATCACGGTGAGCGGGCACCGCACCGCCTCGGGCGCGACGGCGTGGCGATCGAGCGAGTCCGACAGGCTGATCCAGCGGTCGGCCGAGGTCGCGTCGGCGTAATCGGCGCCGCGGGCGATCAGATAGTCGCAGACCGGCCAGGGGGCGCCGGCCTCGGCGGGCGGCGTCGAGGCGAAGCGCAGACCGAATTCCTCGGTCGTGCGATAGGTGGTCATGGCCAGTTCGCGGGCCAGGGCGATCCCCTCAACTTCCCGGCCGCAATCGCGGGCGAAGGCCAGCAGGCGGCGCTGGACGCCCCGCCAGGCGGTGGCGGCCGGGTGGGTCCGGTGGGGGGCCGAGAGAACGACCAATTCGCCGATGCGCTCGGGGAAGGCGGCGGCCAAGACGAGGCCGATACAGCCGCCGTAGGACGCACCGACAAGGGCGTGGATGCGCGCTTCACCGAGTGCGTCCAGCAACAAGGCCAGCAGGCGGGCCTGGTCGCCGGTGGTGATGATGACCGCCGGATCGTCCCGGCCGGGAAGCAGGTCGAAGGCCAGAACCCGGACCCGGTTCAGGTCGATCGGTCCGCCCGGGCGCACCGCCCACGACCACCAGCGGGCCGCGAACCGGCCGCTCGATATGCCGCCGGCGACGACCACCAGCGGCCCCTGCTCAGGTCCGTGCACTCGCCCGACGATCTCGGTCGCGGCGAGGGTTTGGCCCGACCCCAGCCGGAAGTCTCTGGGAATGGGCGCGCGGACGTCGCGGCCCGCCGCCTCTTCGATAGGCCATTCTGTGGACGCCACGACGCACTCCGGTCTCGCTCAGCGAAACCGATGGGGCGAACCAATTCGTGCGGTGACAGACCCGTGAAGACAGTCAGGATTCCCGGCATGGGGCTCCCGTCGCTTCACTCATCTCTCGCGGCTTCCGGGGAAACCTCGCAGGAGTTGGCACCATCTCCGGGACTGGGAAGTCCCGGAAGGTTGCCCCGGCATCAAAGGGCCTATCCCTCCGCCGGTCTTGATGAGTGCTCTTACGGTGGCGAACCCGACCGGGGCCGTCAATCCCCGAAAAATGTGTACAGTGCACATCGTGCACTTTTCCCCCTAAAACCCAGTCACAGCGGTCTGAATCCGATGTGCACTCCGGAAAATCAGAGTGCACATCGTGCACATTTCGTCGCCCGAGCCTCGCCCGCGAAAAGCAATCTAACCCCGGCTTACGTCAGAATCGGACG
>JBBRFV010000286.1:0-2626 GCA_038241335.1 Caulobacterales bacterium
GGCCTCGGCGTCGGCGGCCGTTTCGATGGTGTGCTGGGTGTCGAGGAAGTCGGGCGTCGGCTGATAGACGCCGGTCAACTGGCTCAACGTATACGGCTGAACCGAAAAGGTGCTGGCGTCGACGAAGGCGATGTCGCCCCAGGCGAAGCCCTTGGCGCCGTCGATGGCTTCGACCTGATACCGGACGGACTCATAGGCCACCTTGCTGTCGCCGGTCAGGGCGTGACGGTCGATGGCGGCGAACTTGCCAAGGCGTTCCGAGTTCTGGGCGATATTGGAGGCGCGGGCGGCGGCGCTGCGATCGGTCAGCTTCGCCTTCAGCCCGCCGCCGTCGAGGCCGAGGTTGGTGGCCAGCTCGGGGATCGACTGCACCGTTTCGTCACCGATCTGCCTGACCAGCGCATCGGCGGCGGCATTGGCGTTCGGGTCGACGGCCGAGGGCCCTCCCCGGATCATGGCGCAGGCGTCCAGCACCGGCGCCGCCCCCACGGCGGCGGCGGCGGCGAGCAGACGGCGGCGGTCGATCATGGTGAAGTCCCCAACTGAGGCGCGCAATGGAGACCCGTCAGGCGCGCGGCGCAAGCCTGCGTCAGGCGAACTGGGCCTCCAGCACCGCCAGCGGCACCGAGCCGTTCAGCAGCATCCTGTCATGGAAGGTCTTCAGGTCGAAGCCGGCCTTGGCCTCTTCCTGGTCCCGCAGGCGGGCGATGACCGTCTGGCCCAGCTTGTAGGAGCAGGCCTGGCCCATGGAGACGCAGTAGCGGTCGATCTCCTGCTGGGCCGAGTCCGGCGGCTCGCCCGCCTCGTCGGTCATATAGGCGATGGCCTGTTCGCGGCTCCATCGCTTGTGGTGCAGGCCGGTATCGACGACCAGCCGCACGGCGCGGAACAGGTAGGATTGCAGATAACCGATGCGACCCAGCGGATCCCCGGCATAGACATCCAGATCGTCCGCCGCGACGCGTTCGGCATACAGGGCCCAGCCCTCGTTGTAGGCCGAGAAGCCGCCCGCCCGGCGATAGATCGGCAACGATCCCGCCTCGCGCGCGATCGAGATCTGGAAATGGTGGCCCGGAACGGCCTCGTGATAGGTCAGGGTCGGCAGACCCCATTTGGGCCAGTTCGCCGTGTCGCGCAGGTTGATGTAGTAGGCGCCCGGCCGCGAGCCATCCAGCGACGCGGCCTGGTAGTAGCCGCCCGGCGCCCCGATCTCGATCGACGGCGGGACGCGCCGCACCTCGACGGCGGCGTGCGGGATGGTGCTGAATACCCTCGGAAGCAGGGCCATGGTCGCCCTGACCTGATCGTTCAGCGAGGCGACCAGATCGACCTTGCCCGCGTCCGTATTGGGCCAGAGGTAGCGGGGATCCTCGTTCAGCACCTTAATGCGGGCGCCGACCGGACCGTCGGCCATGCCCATGCCCTTCAGGATGACATCGATCCGCCCCTGGATCTCGGCGACCTGCTGCAGACCGATCTGGTGGATCTGTTCGGGGGTGTAGTCGGTGGTCGTCGACTGGCGCAGCAGCAGGGCGTAGAGCGCCTCGCCCCGCGGCAGTTTCCAGGCGCCGACATCGGTGGTGGCTTGAGGGCGCTGGCCTTCGAACAGCGCGATCTGGCGCGCCACGGCCGGCTTGACCTCGGCGTCGATGGTGGCGATCGCGCGCGCGGCCCAGTCCCCGGCGACGCCCTTGTCGGCCGTCTTGCGGACCAGGGCGTGGACCATGGCCATGTCGGCGGCGGGGGTGTCGTGCAGGGTTTTCAACTGGGCCAGGACCTTGTCCATCAGCACGGCGGGCAGCATGACGCCGGCCGCGGCGTCGGCCGCGATCCGCTCGTCTTCCTGGTCCAGGGAGACGGCGAAGGCGGACAGACGCGACAGGAAGGCTTCGGCGTCGGCCGCGGTTTCGAGCCGATGCTGGTTGGCCATGAAGTCGGGCACCGAGAAATAGGAGCCGGACCGCTGGCTGACGACATAGGGGCGGCCCGAATAGGGGAAGTCGGCGCTGGCGGCGGCGTTGTCGGCGTTGAATTGGGCCACGGCCAGATTGACCTTCGAGGCGTCCGACAGGCCCTCGACCGGCCAGTCCTTGATCTGCGTCCAGCGGGCTTTGGCGCGGTCCCGTTCGCGCCGGTCCTCGGCCAGGCTGAGATCGCCCAGCTTGCCGGCCAGATGGGCCCGCTCCCCCTTGTCGATGCCCAGGCTGGTGGCGAAGGTCGGGTTGCGATCGACGTTGTCGTAGAACCAGCCGGTCAGCAAGGTGTCCAGCCTGGCGTCGGCCGCGGACGACGGCGTCTGCGCCATGGCCCATGCGGGCGCGGCGACGGCCAGTCCGACCCCGGCGGCGGACAACATCAGGCGGCGACGATCAAGCATAAGGCGCTCCCCAAACAGCGGGGCATTGGCGCCCATCGAACCGGCGCGCGCAAGACGGAAAATCCTTCGTCGCCACGGCCGCCTGTCAGCCCGCGCGCAGCTCCTGCTTGACCCGTTCGGCCAGGGTCTTGATGTCCAGCGGCTTGGGCAGGAAGGAGACGCCGACCTCGTCCTGCAGCAGGTCCGAGAAGTCGCTTTCGGCATAGCCCGAGATGAACAGCACCGGGGCGTCGCCGAGGAAGGGCCGCG
>JBBRFV010000287.1:0-2593 GCA_038241335.1 Caulobacterales bacterium
GTCTGTATTTTGCGGCGCTCTGTGATCGTCTGCACCGCCTCGTGGTCTTGATCCGCCCGGAACGCCGCGACCGCTGGTAGCCGGCGCAAGGTGAACTGGAGGGCCGCCCCGGCGACGGGGCGGCCTTTCGCTTGTCCGGCGGTCCGGCTATGCCGCAAGCCTAGAACCGGAGAGCGATGATGACGGCGGCGAACGAAGCGAAGGCCATCCTGCAGCGACTGGGCGTGGACGCCGGCGTCTGGGGTCCGGGCCTGGCGACCCGCTCGCCCGTTGACGGCTCCAGCGCCGGCGCGCTGGCCCAAACGGCGGACCTCGACGGGGTCGTGACCCGCTCGTTGACGGCTTTCCACGCCTGGAAGCGCGTCCCCGCTCCGCGTCGCGGCGAACTGGTCCGGCTGCTGGGCGAGGAGTTGCGCGCGTCGAAGGCCGACCTCGCCCGCCTGGTCACGCTGGAAGCCGGCAAGATTGTCTCCGAAGGTCTCGGCGAGGTGCAGGAGATGATCGACATCTGCGACTTCGCCGTCGGCCTGTCGCGCCAGCTCTACGGTCTGACCATCGCCTCGGAACGGCCCGGCCACCACATGCGCGAGACCTGGCAACCGCTGGGACCGGTGCTGGTCATCTCGGCCTTCAACTTCCCGGTCGCCGTCTGGGCCTGGAACGCCTGCCTGGCCCTGGTCTGCGGCGACCCGGTGATCTGGAAACCATCGGAGAAAACGCCCCTGACGGCGCTCGCCACCCATGCAATTTTCGACCGCGCCATCGCCCGGTTCGCGGATGCGCCTGATGGACTCTCCCAGCTGGTCATTGACGGCCGCGTGGCCGGCGAGGCCCTGGCCGCCGACCCCCGCGTGGCTCTGGTGTCCGCCACGGGCTCGACCCGCATGGGCCGGGCCGTGGCCCAGACGGTCGCCGCCCGCCTCGGCCGCTCGCTGCTGGAACTCGGCGGCAACAACGCCATGATCGTCACGCCCAGCGCCGATCTGGAGATGGCCGTGCGCGCCATCGCCTTCTCGGCCGTCGGCACCTGCGGCCAGCGTTGCACCAGCCTGCGCCGGCTGCTGGTGCATGAGAGCGTGGCCGACGCCCTTCTGGTCCGGCTCAAGGCCGCCTACCAGACCCTGCCGGTCGGCGATCCGCGCGAAGACGGGGTGCTGGTCGGACCGATGATCGACGGCGACGCCGCCTGCGCCTTCGAACAGGCCCTGGCGCAAGCGGTCAAACAGGGCGGCGAGATCGTCACCGGCGGCGAGCGCGTCGAGCGCCATGGCGACTATGTCCGCCCCGCCATCGTCCGCATGCCGGCCCAGTCGGCCGTGGTCCAGCATGAGACGTTCGCCCCCATCCTCTACGTCCTCACCTGGTCCGACTTCGACGAGGCGGTGGAGATGCAGAACGCCGTGCCCCAGGGGCTGAGCTCCTGCGTCTTCACCGACAGCGTGCGCGAGGCCGAGCAATTCCTGTCGGCCTGGGGTTCGGACTGCGGCATCGCCAACGTCAACATCGGCCCGTCCGGCGCCGAGATCGGGGGCGCTTTCGGCGGCGAGAAGGACACCGGCGGCGGCCGCGAATCCGGCTCGGACGCGTGGAAGGCCTATATGCGCCGCCAGACCCAGACGGTGAATTTCTCGGCCGACCTGCCGCTGGCCCAGGGCGTGAAGTTCGAGGTCTAGGGCCGGCCCGCCGCCGCCGTGTCCACCCGCGCGGTCACCGACATCCCCGGCGCCAGCCGCTCCAGCCCGGTCTGGCCTGGATCGAGGGCGATGCGCACAGGCACCCGCTGGGCCACCTTGGTGAAATTGCCGGTGGCGTTGTCGGGGCGGATGACGCTGAACTCCGACCCCGTCGCCGGGGCGATGCGCTCGACATGGCCGCGCAGGGTCTGCCCCCCGAGGGCGTCGACCGACAGGGTGGCCGGCTGGCCGACCCGGATGTCCGTCAGCTGGTTCTCCTTGTAGTTGGCCGTCACCCAGATGCGGTCGGGCACCAGCGCCATCAGCTGGGTGCCGACCGCGACCTGTTGACCTTGCCGCATGCTGATCTCGCCCAGCCGGCCGTCGCGCGGCGCGAGGATGCGGGTGTTGGCCAGGTCGATCTCGGCCAGATGCACCTGGGCCTGCGCGTTCTCGACGGCGGCCTCCAACGTACCGCGGCCGACCACGGCGGTGGTCACCCCCGTCTGTGCGATGCCTTCCTGCGCCCGGGCCGCGGCCAGCTGGGCCTGGGCGGCGCGCAGGGCGGTGCGCGTCACATCGACCTGGGCCTGGGCGACCCAGCCGCCGCGCTGAAGCGTCGAGGACCGGGTGTAGTCGGCCTGGGCCTTGGCCACCGCCGCCTGGGCGCCGGCGATCGCGGCCTCGGTCTGGGCCACCGAGCCGCGCGCCGAGGACTGGGACTGGGTCGAATTGGCCAACTGGGCCTGGGCCGCGTGCAGGGCGGCGCGGGCCTGCGCCAGGCGCTGGCGATAGATCCGGTCATCGATGGTCGCCAGCAGCTGGCCCGCCTTGACCGCCTGGAAGTCCTGGACCTCGACCGAGGTGACATAGCCGGTCACCTGCGGAGCGATCACCGTCACCTGGCCCCGAACATAGGC
>JBBRFV010000288.1:0-2573 GCA_038241335.1 Caulobacterales bacterium
CCATTCCCTGTGCCCGTCCCCGTGCCCTGCCCGCCCTGGCCAGAGCCGGGCGTGGGAGAGGGCTGGTCCGACAGGCCGACGGTCACATCGGTCGTCGGAGCGGGCTTGGGTGGCGGTGGGATCGGCCGCGGCGTGGGCGGGGGGGTCGGCGCGACGTGGATGCGCGAGGGGGCGGCCGGCGCGCCGCCGCCCGCCTTCGGCTTCGGAACTGGAGGCGGCGGCGGCGGGGGGGGCGGCGCCAGCCGGAACAGGGTCACTTCCACCACGGACGCGACCGGCGGCGGCAGGGGGTGGCCGATGCTGAGCAGGGCGAACACGCCCAGGTGCGCGACGGCGACGGCGGCGATGATGGCCAGCCGGATACGGCTCTTCCTGCTTTTTCGGGGGTCGTCCGCGGTCACGCCTCAGCCTTGCGATGCCCGGGACCGAACATCCCGCCTCCGCAGCAGCGCGTCAATCAGGCGGAAGTTTCGCCCAGCGCCGAATCGATGGCTGCAGAAACCGATTCGATCGAGCCCATGCCATCGATTTCGGTCAGCAGGTCCTTGTCGGCATAATACGGCAGGAGGGGCGCGGTGTTGCGGTTGTAGGCCTCGAGCCGGACCTTGAAGCTCTCGGGATTGTCGTCCGAACGGCCCTGGTCGGCGTAGCGGCGGGCGACGCGCTCCAGCAGGGCCGCGTCATCGACCCTGAGGCGGACAACCCGGTCAATCCGCTTGCCCAGCTTGGCCAGCATCGCGTCCAGGGCCTCGGCCTGGGCGACGGTGCGCGGGAAGCCGTCGAAGATGGCCCCGCCGGCGTCCTCGGCCGCCTTCAGGCGATGCTCGATCAGGTCGATGACGATGGCGTCGCTGACCAGGTCGCCGCGCGACATGATGGCCTGGCACTCCTTGCCAAGCTCGGAGCCCGAGGCGATCGCCTCTCGCAGCATGTCGCCGGTCGACAGCTGGACCATGCCCCGCGCCTCAACCAGACGCTTGGCCTGGGTGCCCTTGCCGGCCGCCGGCGGCCCGAACAGGATCAGGTTCATCGCCGTCGCCCCCGCCCGGCCCTAGCGCCGGGCCGGAGCGGTCGTGCTCCGCGTCTTGCCGCGACCGCGCAGTTTGGCCTTTTTGATCAGGCCTTCGTACTGGTGCGCCAGCAGCTGGGACTGGATCTGGGCCACGGTGTCCATGGTCACCGAGACCACGATCAGCACCGACGTGCCGCCGAAATAGAGACCTTGGCCGAAGAAGGCGACCACGGCCTCGGGCAGCAGGCAGACGAGGGTGATGTAGGCGGCGCCGATCACCGTCAGGCGGGTCAGGACGTAGTCGAGATATTCCGCAGTGCGCTTGCCCGGACGGATGCCCGGCAGGAAGCCGCCGTATTTGCGCAGGTTTTCGGCCGTGTCCTCGGGATTGAAGGTGATCGAGGTGTAGAAGAAGCAGAAGAAGATGATCAGCACGCCATACAGCACCGTGAACACAGGCTGGCCGTGATGCAGCTGGCTGGCGGCGCCGGGCAGCCAGGCCAGCCATGACGGCAGGTTCGCATTCGCGGCGAACTGGGCGACCGTGGCCGGCAGCGCCAGCAGCGACGAGGCGAAGATCGGCGGGATCACGCCCGAAGCGTTGACCTTCAGCGGCAGGAACGAACGCTCACCCCCGGCCATCCGGTTGCCTTCCTGGCGTTTGGGATACTGGATCAGCAGGCGGCGCTGGGCGCGCTCCATGAAGACGATGAAGGCGACGACGGCCACGGCCATGACGACGATGGCCAGCAGGGCCGGCGGCGACATCTGGCCGGTCTGGGCGAGGCCCAGCAGGCGGCCGATGGTGCCCGGCAGGACGGCGACGATGCCGGCCATGATGATCAGCGAGACGCCGTTGCCGATGCCGCGCGCGGTGATCTGCTCACCCACCCACATCAGGAACAGGGTCCCGCCCGTCAGGGTGGTGATGGTCGACAGGATGAAGAAGATGCCCGGCTGGTCGACCAGACCCGACTGGGCGTTCAGGCCGAAGGCGATGCCGGACGACTGGAACAGCGCCAGCACCACGGTCAGGTAGCGGGTGTACTGGTTGAGCTGCTTGCGGCCGCTTTCGCCGCCTTCCTTGCGCAGCTTCTCCCACGGCGGATACACACTGCCCATCAGCTGGACGATGATCGAGGCCGAGATGTAGGGCGTCACGTTCAGCGCGAAGACGGCCATCCGTTCCACGGCGCCGCCCGAGAACATGTTGAACATGTCCAGAACGCCGCGCTGTCCGTCCGGATCCTGGAAGAACTGCAGGAAGGCGGCGGAGTTGATGCCCGGTATCGGTACATAGGTACCGATGCGATAGACGAGAAGCGCGCCAAGCGTGAACAGCAGACGCTTGTGAAGCTCGGTCGCTTTCGCGAACGAGCCCATGTTCATATTGGCGGCGAGTTGTTCGGCGGCCGAAGCCATATGTCGTTACCCCGACTTGTCAGTACGCTGCGTCCGATCCGCTTTCGAATCCGACGCCTTCGTCCAGATAGGCGAAGGGCGGCCCCTTAGCGAGACCGCCCCCCACGCTTTATTGGATTAAGCCTTGGCGGCCGTGCGG
>JBBRFV010000289.1:0-2521 GCA_038241335.1 Caulobacterales bacterium
CATCAGCTCGGCCTCGGTGCGGGGCGGCTGGATGGTGGTGGTGATCAGGGCCCGCCAGCGCTCGGTTCCCGCCGACTGGCCGTTGACGAAGCGGGTCTCGCGCCACTGCAGGTCGAACGTCCGGTTCGTGCGGCGCACCACATTCAGGATCTCGACATTGACCGCTTCGCGTCCGACGTCGGCGAACGGATCGTGGGCCTGGGCCCAGGCGTTCAGGAAGGCCGCCGCTTTCGGCGTCATCAGGTCGTAGGCCCGCAGCCAGTTCTGACGGATCACGATGGGGTCGATCGACTTGGAGCGGACATCGCGGACCCATCCCGCGAGCGCATGACCGACCTGGGCCTCGTTCGGCTCATAGCGCCCGCCGATGGCGGTGATGCGCTGGGTCTCACCCCAGTCCGAGACCTCGACCACGAAGGGCTTCACCACGGCCCGGTCCGCCTGGACCCACCAGCCCGCGCCGAGAAATCCGGCCAGCACCAGATTGGCCAGGGCGATACGGCGCCAGTTGCGGGCATGGGCCAGGGAAAGACCCATGCGGTCGTCCCAGACCTGACCGGCCCGCTGGTAGGGCGTCTGGTCGGGTGCGGAGGTCAAGGCCCGTCTGGGCCGGAAGAAGGGGTGCATTTCAGGACTCCTCGGTCTTCAGATTGGGCGAGAGGACGCCGCTGGTCTCCCCGGACGGGAGCAATCCGCGGCCGGCGTTGGCGACGAAGAAGGCCTGCAGAGCCGCGGACCGTCCCTGTGGCTTTCCCCCTGTCGCTGCCGGTCGCGACGCGGCGCGATGAAAATCCGATCGGGCGGCGTGAGCTTCGGCGGCGATGGTGCCGGCCGAACGACCCGCCGCGGCGCCGGAAGTCGCCTCGCCGCCGCTTGTGTGCGTCGCTTCCGTCGCCGCCTCGCTAGCCGCGCCGGCGTCCGCTGCGGCCTGCGGCCGCCAGGCGGCGGCAGGCTCCCTGACCCCACCCGCACCCGATGGCGAGGGCGGCGTTGTGGCTCCACCTGACGGACGGCGTGGCCCCGATGACGGCGGATTATCGTTCGACGGCTTCGGCGTTGATGGCGGCCCCGAAGGGGTCGGGGGCGAGGGCGACCGTCCCGAGCCTGCACCGGCCGCCGCGCGCGCGGATCCGGACAGACGCGCCGCGCCGCCGCCCGCCATGGCGCCGGCGCCGGCGATGCCCGCTCCGGCCAGGGCTCCGGCTCCGCCGACGGCGAGAGCGCCGGTGAGCGCCGCACCCGCGCCCAGGGCCGGACCGCCGGTCACCAGGGCCGAAGCCAGATTGGGGATGAACAGGGCCAGCATGGCCAGCAGGATGGCCGCGACCAGAATGGTCAGGGCCTCGTAGATGTCAGGATTGGCCGAGGGCTGAAGCTGGTCGAAGATCGCCCGCGCGCCGGACACCACGATGGCGAGGGCCAGAACCTTCAGGCCGGACGAGACGACATATCCCAGAGGCCGCTCCGCCAGAAAGGCGGACTTGTTCCAGATCCCGAACGGCAGAAGCACAAAGCCGCCCAGGGTGACGATCTTGAACTCCAGCAGGGAGACAATGATCTGGAGCGCCAGCACCGCGAAGGCCAGCATGATGCCGATCATGGCCAGGCCCAGGATCAGGGCGTCGGCCATGTTGCCGACGATGTCGAGAGGATTGTCGACGGGCGCAGGCGTCTCGCCGAGCGCCTTCACGATCTCCCAGCCCTGGGCCAGGATGGCCCCGGGGTTGAGGAACTCCTCGCGGCTCAACGATCCGCCCCCGGCCGTCAGTCCGAGCTCCAGAAAGCCGGCGTAGACGGTCTCGGAAAGTTGCTGCCAGTCGTTGATCAGCCAGGCGAAGGCGCCGATCAGCAAGACCTTGCCGAAACCGGAGGCCAGAACCTCCCGATTCGGGGACAGGGCCCACTGAATGCCGGTCAGGGCGACGACGAGGACGATCAACAGGCCGAACACCCCGTTGACCGACCCCTGCAAGGCGTCGAACCCGGCCGAGATGGTGTTGGAGAAAACCACCATCAGCTCATTGGGCGTTTCCACTCCGACCGTCATCGCCAGCCTCTCTCAGTCCCGGGCGTGGGACAGGGGGTCGAAGCGCGGCGCCGCCGGCGCCGCGGTCTGACGGCCCCAACGGTGACGCCGGGTGACGTCCCCGGAGGCCCGGTCCGCCGCATCGCGCGCCGTGGCTTCGGCCATCAGCCGCGACTGGGCCAGCATGATGGTGCGCAGCGCCGCCAGGTCCTCCGCCAGAACCGCCAGCAGCTGGTTGGACGACTGCACCGCCGCCGTCTGGCCGGTCGCCGTCTGGCTGGCGGACAAGGCGCCGGCGAGACGTTGCGACCGCCCCTGCCCCAGTCGTTCCAGCTCCGCGGCCGTCCTGGCCACATCCTCGGCCGTGCGCCGGGCGTTTGCCGTCCGCGCCTGACCCTGCTCCAGCAGGCGCAGCATGTCGGAGCCGGACAGATCCTCGGGATACAGGCTTCGGAACTGCTGCTCCAGGCCGCTGACCGAGCCGGCAATGCCGCG
>JBBRFV010000290.1:0-2516 GCA_038241335.1 Caulobacterales bacterium
CCGTCCTCCAGCTCCGCCGCCCTCTTGGGCGTCATCCGCGTGTGAACGGTCAGCCATTCGCCCTTGGCGGCGCGGCGCTCGAGGGTCTCGACCTTGGCGACCCCGACGCAGAGCTTGATCATGTGCAGCGGCATGGGGAGGGGGACGACTTTCGGGTGGGCCGACGAAAGACAGACGGGAAAGACCGCGTTAAGGCTGAGTCGGACGGAGGCCGCTATGTATGGACTGATCACGCGATTGACCACGGTCCCGGGCCGTCGGGACTCGGTGACCGACCTGCTGGTGGCGGGACGCGAGCCGCCCGTCGGCTGTCTCAGCTATGTCGTGGCCCGCGATCCGACCGACCTGGATGTGCTTTGGGTCACCGAGGTCTGGTCGGACGAGGCCGCTCACAAGGCCGCGCTGCAACGCCCCGACATCAAGGCCGGCTTCGGCGTGGCCCTGCAATACATCGCCACCATGCACGACAGCACGATCACGGAGCCGGTCGGCGGGGTGGGGCTGGGTTAGCTTCTCCTTCTCCCTGAGAGAGAAGGTGGCGCGCAGCGCCGGATGAGGGGCCGGCCTGTCCGATCGGCGCGGTCGTCCTCACCCTCCGGCCGCGGACGCGTGCGGCCCCTCCCTCACCCTATGGGAGAGGGTTCACGCGGGCCAGCACCGTTCCGTCGGTGACCTGATCGCCGACCGAGACGCCGACCTCGCCCACCACGCCGTCGAACGGCGCGACGAGGGCGTGCTCCATCTTCATGGCTTCGAGCACCACGATCGGCTGGCCCTTGGTCACCGTGTCGCCGGCCTTGGCGGGCGTGGCGACGATCTTGCCGGGCATTGGGGCGCGCAGGGCGCCGTCGGAGGCGGAGCCGGAGGAGGCAGACTCGCCCGCATGGTTTGGCTCAGTGACACTCCAGGCCTCGCCGCGCTCAAAAATCACGCCCTGCCGCTCGGCATTCAACCCGACATATCCGAACGCCGAGCGATCCCCGACCAATACGCGATCAAAATCAGTGTGGCTGGTTGTCTGCTGATCGCGGAAATCAACACGCCAGACAGAGTCGCCGCTCTGGTTTGAGATCAGGGACCCGTCGATTTTCTCACCGTGCAGGTTTGCGCGTTGAAGCGCTCGGGATGGACCGTTCATGCGGAGACCCATGGCAGGGTTGTCCGCGTCAGATTCCCACGGTGAGCCGTACTCTCGCCCGCCGTTCAAATGGTCTACATCCGCGACGAGAGTCAGGGCGGCAATACGGGCGTCATCCGACGGAGTCGCGACCAGCAGATGCGATTCTTCCGCGCCAATGAAGCCTGTGTCTACGTCGCCGGCGATGAAGCGGGGGTGTTCCAGGCAGCGGACCAGAAAGCCTGCGTTGGTGCGTACCGGCCAGACTTCAACCTCGGCACAGGCCTCCGCCAGCGCTTCGGCCGCCTCTTCCCGGGTGTCCGCATGGACGATCAGCTTGGCGATCATCGGGTCGTAGAACTGGCTGACCTCTCCGCCCTGCTCGACGCCGGTCTCGACCCGCGCGTCCTCCGGCATGACGAAATGGTCCAGCCGGCCGATGCTCGGCAGGAACCCGTTGGCCGGGTCCTCCGCATACAATCGCGCCTCCATGGCCCAGCCGTTGAGCTTGATCTCGTCCTGCTTCAGCGGGATCGGCTGACCGGCGGCGACGCGGAACTGCCATTCGACCAGATCGACGCCGGTGACCTCCTCGGTGACCGGGTGTTCGACCTGGAGACGGGTGTTCATCTCCATAAACCAGATGCGGTCGGCCTTGAGGCCGTCCGAGGCGTCGGCGATGAATTCGATGGTGCCGGCGCCCTCGTAGTTCACGGCCTTGGCCGCGCGGACGGCGGCGTCGGTGACGGCCTTGCGCGTCGCCGCGTCCATGCCGGGGGCCGGGGCCTCCTCGATCACCTTCTGGTGGCGGCGTTGCAAGCTGCAGTCCCGCTCGAACAGGTGGACGACCTCGCCGTGCTGGTCGCCGAAGACCTGAACCTCGATGTGGCGCGGGCGGGTGATGTAACTCTCGATCAGGACGCGCGGGTCGCCGAACGACGACTGGCCCTCGCGCTGGGCCGAGGCGAGACCGGCGGCGAAATCCTCGGCCCGGTCGACCTTCTTCATGCCCTTGCCGCCGCCGCCGGCCACGGCCTTGATCAGGACGGGATAGCCGATGCGGGCGGCTTCGGCGGTCAGGTGCTCGGCGTCCTGGTTCTCGCCCTGATAGCCCGGCGTGACCGGCACCCCGGCCTCGATCATCAGTTTTTTCGCGGCGTCCTTCAGGCCCATGGCGCGGATCGACGCCGGTTTCGGGCCGATCCAGACGATGCCGGCGGCCGCGACGGCCTCGGCGAAGTCGGCATTCTCGGACAGGAAGCCGTAGCCGGGGTGGATGGCCTCGGCGCCTGTCGCCCTGGCCGCCGCCAGCACCTTGGCCGCGTCCAGATAGGACTCTCGCGCCGGCGCCGGGCCGATCAGCACGGCCTCATCGGCCTCGCGGACGTGCAGCGCCCGG
>JBBRFV010000291.1:0-2515 GCA_038241335.1 Caulobacterales bacterium
TCGGGCCTGCCTTACATGCTGATCTTCGACACCCTGTCGCTGTGGCTGCGCGATGCAGGCCTGTCGCTGGCGGTGATCGGTTTCTTCAGCCTGGCGACCCTGTCGTTCTCGTTCAAGTTTCTTTGGGCCCCGTTGATCGACCGGACCAAGATCCCTGTTCTGCATGGCCTTGTCGGCCATCGCCGCGCCTGGATGCTGGTGTGCCAGGCCGTGATTATCCTGGGCCTTCTGGCAATTTCAGGGGTCGATCCCAAGGTCAACCTGCCGCTGATGGCAGCCATCGCGGTGATCGTCGGCTTCGCCACCGCCACCCAGGACATCGTCATCGACGCCTGGCGCATCGAGGTGGTCGGGGTCGAGCAGCAGGGCCCAATGGCCGTGGCCGTACAGTGGGGCTATCGCGGTGCCATGATCATGGCGGGCGCCGTGCCCCTCCTGCTAGCCGAACGGTTTGGCTGGAACATTTCCTATCTCGCCATGGCGGTCGCCATGTCGGTCGGCGTCGTTTCGACCCTGCTGGCACCGCGCGAAAAGGCCCACCTCGTCCGGCCAATCCACACAGACGGCGTCGTTCAGCCCAAGGCCCTGGAGATCGGCGAATGGCTGCTGCGCCTGACCATCCTGCTGATCGGTGCCCTGCTGGTCGGATCAGGCCTATCGGGCGACGCTGGCCTACTGTCCCGGTTTGCCGGCGGCGAGGCGCTGGAAGCGGCCTGGAAGGCCAAGCCCAACGGCGTGTGGCTTCAACTGGCAGGGGTCATAGCGGGCCTGGGGGTGATCGCGGTCGCGGCCTGGCCGATCCCCCGCGTCAAGACCAAGCCGGGCGTCTATCTGTCGACAGCCCTCGGCTCGCCCCTGATGACGTTCCTGAACCGCTTTTCGGGCGTCGCCGGCCTGATCCTGGCGACCATTTGCGTCTATCGGGTGTCGGACTTCGTGCTCAACATCATGAACCCCTTCTATCGCGACATGGGCTTTTCGCTCACCGAGATCGCCGAGATCCGCAAGGTGTTCGGTATCGTGGCCTCGATGGCCGGCGTGTTTCTGGGCGGCGTGATCGTCGCCCGGTTTGGCCTGATGCGGGCCCTGATCGTCGGGGCCTTCGCCCAGCCGATCAGCAATCTGATGTTCGCCTGGCTGGCCATGAGCGGCCACAGCGTGCCGATGCTGTTTTGGGCGATCTGCATCGACAATGTGGCCGGCGGCGTCGCGGGTACAGCCCTGATCGCCTACATGTCCAGCCTCACGACCGTCGGCTTCACGGCGACGCAGTACGCCCTGTTCTCATCGCTCTACGCCTTGCCCGGCAAGCTGATCGCCTCGCAATCGGGCCGGATCGTCGAGGCCTCGGCCAAGGCGGCGGAGGTCGGCGGTCCGATCGGCGCGCTGAAGGGCCTGTTCACCCGCCTGCCGCCGGAAAGCTTCACCGCCGCCGGCGCCAAGCTGGGCGTCAGCGCGCCGGCCATGGCGGCGGGCTATACGGCGTTCTTCATCTACACGGCGCTGATCGGCGTCGTGGCGATCGTGCTGTCGTTCCTGGTCGCGGCGCGGCAGGGGGATATTGGCAAGGTCGTGGCGACGGCGGAACCGGACTCCTAAGGCCCCCGGTCTGCGCGCTCCCTGGCGAAAGCCGGGGAGAGCGGTAGAGGATTTCAAATCCCCAGACACACCACCTGGGCCACGCGCAGGTCGCGGCGCAGGCCGTCGGCGACGCGACCATAGTTCTCGGTGGTGATCGGCTCGCCCATGGCCGTGTCGGCGCCGTGACGACGGCGCGAGCCCAGCAGGGTTTTCAGCGTCTCGGGAGCCGTGGTGTAGATGCGGCCCCGGCGCGGGCTCTCGGCCACGGTGACGCCGATCACCCGCCCGGCATTATCGAGGGCCGGGGCACCCGACAGGCCTGCCAGGGTGCCCTTGAGGCTGTCGGTGCGGCCGACCTCGGCCCAGACCAGAACCGGCTCAGTACGCGCGCCGCGACCGTGGACGACCAGGTTCTCACGCCCCAGCAGACGCGAGGCGGCCTCGCCCGGATGGCCCTGGGGGAAGCCGGGATGATAGGCGCGGGCCCCGCGGCGCAACGGCTCGCTCAGACCCAGCGGTACGGCGGGCGCGCCGCCGACGGTGGTCAGGATGGCGGCGTCGGCGCGAGGATCGATGGTGATCTTGGCCGCCACCCCGCGACCGTCAGCCACGACGATGGCCGCCGACTTGCAGCCGTCGACCACGTGGCGGGCGGTCAGCCAGACCCCGTCATCGCCGACCGAGAAGGCCGTACCCGAGCCGGGCTCCGGCTTGGAGGGCACCTGGACGACGATGGAAGGATCGAACGGTGAGGCCGGCCCCAGCGGTATGCCTTCCTCGCCCGGGATCGGCGGCGGCGGGGCCGGGGCGTCGGAGCGCTCCTGGCGGCCGACGGCGACAATCAGCAGGGCGCTGACGGCGGCGGCATAGACCAACCAGTCGGGAAGCTTGGGGAAATACAACGGACCGGGCCCTCGTCCTTCCTGATCAGCCC
>JBBRFV010000292.1:0-2498 GCA_038241335.1 Caulobacterales bacterium
CTCAAGCTGACCGGCGACGCGGTGGCCGTTCCCGTGGTCCGCGCCCTGTCCGAAGGCCTGCTGCTCCCTGCGCTGGCCGCCGGCGGCAGTCTGGCGGCCTGAGCCGGTGACCCGCCTGTTCATCGACGCCGACGCCTGCCCCGTGAAGGACGAGGTCTATCGCGTCGCGGCCCGCTACGCCCTGCGCGTCTTCGTCGTCTCCAACGCTTTCGTGAACACCCCGCGCGAGTCCTGGATCGAGCGCGTCATGGTCGACGCCGGCCCCGACGTCGCCGACGACTGGATCGCCGAACGCGCCGCTGCGGGCGACGTCGTCGTCACCTCGGACATCCCCCTGGCCGAGCGCTGTCTGAAGGCGGGCGCGCAGGCGCTGAAGCCGAACGGCCAGGAGTTCACCGCCGACTCCATCGGCTCGGCCCTGGCCGGGCGGATGGTCGGCGAGCACCTGCGCTCCATCGGCGTAGCCACCAGCGGCCCGCCGCCCTTCGGCCCCAAGGATCGCTCGGCCTTCCTGCAGGCGCTCGACCGGGTGGTGGTCAAGGCGCGGCGGGTCGCGCCATGATCCGCATCCCCGAGGACGAAATCGAGTTCCGCTTCTTCCGCTCCGGCGGTCCGGGCGGCCAGAACGTCAACAAGGTGGCCACCGCGGTCCAGCTGCGCTTCGACGCCGCCGCGTCGACCCATCTCAGCGGATCCGTGCGCGAGCGACTGCTGAAACTGGCCGGCAGCCGGGCCACCGAGGCGGGGCTCATCCTGATCAGCGCCGTGCGCTTCCGCACCCAGGAGCGCAACCGCGCCGACGCGTTGGAACGGCTTCAGGGTCTGCTGGACAAGGCCGAGATCGCGCCGGTCCGCCGGATCGCGACCCGGCCCACCAAGGCCTCGAAGGAACGCCGGCTCCAGGCCAAGACCCAGCGCTCGGGGATCAAGGGTGGCCGGGGCCGCCCCGGCCTCGACGACTGACGCAGGTCGCTACTGGGCGGGACGGAACAGCAGGGCGCCGACCTTGCCGTCGGGGTTCATGCCGATGATCCACTGGGTCGTCTGATGGGCGAAGGTGACCAGATACAGATCGGCGCCCTGTTCCACGCCGACGAAATCCACCGCCTGGATGGCGCCGAACCCCTGGATCAGCGGGGTGGTGGTCGCGGCCTGCGCGCGGATCCTCGTCGCGAGGTCGTCGGTCATCAACGCATAGTCCATCTCGCCGGACTGGGCGCTGCCGATCAGGGTGCGCAGCACCTCTTCCGACCGGGGATTGGCGGGCGTCGGCGGGCTGGCGGGCGCGGTCGGCGCGGCCTGGACGACCGGCGGCGCAGCCACGGGCCGGTCGAAACTGTTGGGCACGGTCGCGGCGGCCACCTGGGCGAGGGCCGCCGCAGGGGTCAGCAGGACGGCGAGGGCGGCGATCAGCAGCGGCTTCATTCGGGTCGTCTCCGGTCAGGTGCCGAAGATGGCGGGCCAAAGCGACAGAACAAGGGCGGCGGCCGAGGCGCATATCGCGACCGTGACACTGACAATCAGCCAGGCGGGGGTTCGCGTCGGTTGAACGACGACCGTCGCCGGTTCCGGCGGCGATTGCGCCAGCCGCGCCAGCGCCTTCACCGTCGCCCGGATTTCAGCGATCGCGTCCCTGACCTGGGCCTGCGGTCCCAGTTCGCGGCGAATCCAGCGCTCGACCACCGAATGCGACGCGGCCCACAGGTCGTGGTCCGGGTTCAGCCGTCGCGCCACGCCCTCGACCGAGACCATGGTCTTCTGCAGCAGGATCAGCTCGGGCCTCAGATGCATGTCGAACAGGGCGGTGATCTCGAACAGCTGGCCCAGCAACCGGCCCATCGACACCTGCGACGCCTGCTTGCCGATGACCGGCTCGCCGACCGCGCGCAGGGCCTGGGCGAAGGCCTCGACCGAATGGTGCGGCGGCACATAGCCGGCCTCGAAATGCACCCGGCTGATGCGGTCATAGTCGCGGCTCAGGAAACCCCACAGGATCTCGGCCAGATAGCGCCGCTCGGCCGGCCCCAGGCGGCCGACGATGCCGAAATCGATCGCCGTCAGCTCCGCCGGGGCATGGCAGAACAGATTGCCCTCGTGCAGGTCGGCGTGGAAGGTCCCGTAGTCCAGCGCCTGGGTCAGGAAGGCTCGGACCACGTGATCGGCCAGTGCGAAACGGTCCAGCCCCGGCTGCTCGATCGCGGCCGGATCGGTCATGGCCGTGCCCGTCGCCCATTCCAGCGTCAGCACCCGCTTGCCGACCCCGTCCCAGATCACCGCCGGCGCCGACATATGAGTGCCGCCGGTGTCGCGGCTCTTGTCCATGATGTCCTTCAGCTCGGAGGCCGCCGCCGCCTCCAGCCGCATGTCCAGTTCCATCTGCAGCGCGCGGGCGATGGTCTCGACGAAGGCGGACGGTTCCAGCCGGCGGGCCCGGGCCACGAAGCGGAAGGCCAGCCGCGCCGCCAGCCGCATCGCGTCCAGCCCCTCGGCCACCCGCC
>JBBRFV010000293.1:0-2454 GCA_038241335.1 Caulobacterales bacterium
CCTATGTGGGCTTCGCCGGCGAGGGCGTGATCCTGCCGCGCGAGGACGCCGACGGGATTGGCATCGAGACCGTCAATGTCTCGCGCCTCTATGTCGAGGTCTGGCGCGTGGTGGACCGCAACCTGGTCCGCAAGTCGATCAGCGCGCCGGATCCCACGCCTGAGGGCCAGTATTCCGACGACTACGGCTCCGACAGCCCCGACGACGAGGGCCGCGTGGTCTGGAAGGGCGAGGTGGCGGTCAACGTCCAGAACGCCGGCGACCGCACCACCACCGTCTTCCCCCTGGGCGCCGTGCTCAAGGACATGAAGCCGGGCGGCTATGTCATCAAGGCGCGCGACGCCTCCGGCGGCCGGGCCATCAAGGGCGACGACGGCGAGAACCTCGATCCCAATCCGCCCGCCCAGGCCAGGCGCTGGGTGATGTTCACCGACATGGCGCTGTCGGCCTATGACGGCTCGGAATCCCTCGACGTGGTGGTCCGCTCCCTGAAGACCGCCAAGGTGCTGCCGGGCGTGAAGGTGACGCTGGTGGCCCGCAACGGCGAGGACCTGGCCGTGGCCAGCGCCGACGCCTCGGGCCGGGTCCACTTCGACCACGCCCTGCTGGAGGGCGAAGGCCCGGCCGACGCCAAGATGGTGATGGCCTATGGCCAGGCCGGCGACCTGGCCGTGCTGGACCTCGACCGCGCCCCCGTCGACCTGTCGAAACAGGGCATCGGCGGCCGCACCTCCGAAGAGAGCCAAGGCGGGACCGCCGGCCGCGCGACCGCGACGGCTGTCGACGCCTATGTCTATGGCGACCGCGGCATCTATCGCCCCGGCGAGACCGTCCACCTCAACGCCCTGCTCCGCGACCGCGAGGTCAAGGCGGTGAAGGACCGCAAGGGCGCCATCGTGGTGCGCCGTCCGTCCGGCGTGGAGTTCAAGCGCTACGCCTTCGACCGCGCCCCGACGGGCTCGGTCGGCGCCGACGTGGTGCTGCCCAAGAGCGCGCCGCGCGGCCGCTGGACCGCCAAGATCGAGATCGACGGCCTGGAAAAGCCCGCCGGTGAACTCAGCTTCTCCGTCGAAGACTTCGCGCCGCAACGGCTGGCCGTGACCACCGTCGGTCAGGAATCGGTTCCGCTGAAGACCGCCGAAATCCGCAATGTCGAGGTCAACGCCCGCTTCCTCTATGGCGCGGCCGGCGCGGGCCTGCAGGTGCAGGGCGAGGCCCGACTGAAGGTCGACGCCGATCCCTTCCCGCAGTTCGAGGGCTATGCCTGGGGCGACCAGGTCACCCCCTTCGAGGAGAAGTATCTCGACCTCGGCCAGACCGTCACCGACGGCGAGGGCCGCGCGACCCTGAAGCTCTCGGCGGCCGAGGCCGGCGACACCGCCCAGCCCCTGGCCGTGGTGATGACCGCCAGCGTCTTCGAACCCGGCGGTCGCCCGGTGCGCGAGGGCCTGAACCTCAAGGTCCGCACCAAGCCCCTCTATCTGGGGGTCAAGGTCGACCAGGGCGACACCGGCGGCAATGGCGATCCCACCATCGCCCTGAACGTCATCGCCGCCGACGCGATGGGCAAGCGCACGTCCGCGAACGGCGTGGCCTACAGCCTGATCGCCGAGAACTGGGACTATGACTGGTTCCAGCAGGACGGCCGCTGGCAGTGGCGCCGGACCAGCCGCGACGTCGTGGTGCAGAAGGGCGCGCTGAACGTCGGCGCCGGGGCTCCGGCCCGTATCGCACGCCGTCTCGGGTGGGGCGACTATCGGCTGGAGCTCACCGGACCGGGGGGCGCGAAGAGCGTCATCCGCTTCGCCTCGGGCTGGGGCGCGCCCGCCAAGGACGTGGAGGCCCCCGACTTCGTGCGCGTCAGCGCCGGGGCCAAGGCCTACGCCCAGGGCGACACCGTCGAGATCACCCTGAAGCCCCCCTATGCCGGGGAGGCCCAGATCGCGGTGGCCACCGACCGGCTGATCGACTTCAAGACCGTCACCGTCGGCAAGGACGGCGCCACTGTGCGCCTGAAGACCAACGGCGCCTGGGGCGGCGGGGCCTATGTGCTGGTGAGCGTGGTGCAGCCCCGCGATCCGGTGGCCGCGCCCAAACCGCGCCGGGCCCTGGGGCTCGTCTATGTCCCCCTCGACCCCAAGGACCGCAAGCTGACCGTCGAGCTCAACACCCCGGTCAAGGTGGACTCCAAGACCATGCTCAGCGTGCCGATCGCCATCAAGGGCGCCGGCTTCGGCGGCCGGGCGCACGTGACGCTCGCGGCCGTGGACGAAGGCATCCTGCGGCTGACCAGGTTCGACAGTCCCGACCCGGTGAAGTGGTACTTCGGCAAGAAGGCCCTGACCCTCGACTACCGCGACGATTACGGCCGCATGCTCGACCCCAACCTGGGCGCCCCGGCCAATGTCAACTTCGGTGGCGACGAGATCGGCGGCGAGGGCCTGACCGTCACCC
>JBBRFV010000294.1:0-2450 GCA_038241335.1 Caulobacterales bacterium
CTGCGCGCGCTCGAGACCGAGGGCGTCATCAGCCGATACGCCGCCATCATCAACGAGCGCGCCGTCGGCCTGCCGATCAGCGTCTTCGTCACCGTCACCCTGTCGTCCCAGGCCGAGAGCGCCCTGACCGCCTTCGAGACCGCCATCGCCACCGTGCCCGAGGTGGTCGAATGCTATCTGATGACCGGCGGCTCGGATTATCTGCTGCGCCTGGTGGTGCGCGACGTCGACGACCTCGAGCGGGTCCACTCGCGCGAACTGACCCGCATCCCGGGGGTCACGCGGGTGTCGTCCAGTGTGGCGATGCGGACGGTGGTCAAGCGAGGGGCGTTGCCGGTTTGACACAACTTTGCGTTGCGCGGATAATCGTCTGATGGGCTTTTCCGAAAAACCCGCCGTCTGGACCGATCGCGAGCCGACGCTCGACGAGGAAATCGGCGCGCTCGACGACGAGGACGTGTTTGAAATGGCGAACCTCGGTGAGGAGCAAACCGGCGTTCCCGGCGTGATCATGATCTTCACAGCGATGGGAAAGCATGGCCCGAGAGTGAAGTGCTTCGTAAAGCCAGGCCTGCACCAGCCCAGCTTCTCGGTCGCCATCGGCTCCGAGTCCCGAGTGGTCGCGAAATCCGAAGACTTCGACGACAAGACCTATGCCAAGCGGGCTCCCCTAGTCCTGGCTTGGGTGGACCTCAATCAGGAGGCCCTGAGCCGCTTCTGGTGGACCGGAAACGACCTGATGAACGACGAAGTCCAAGCCTTCATAAGAGACCTGAAAAAGATCTGACCCCTACTTCAGCGCCAGGGTCACCGCCTTGATGTCCACATATTCGTCGATCCCGTGGGTCGAGCCCTCGCGGCCATAGCCGGATGACTTGACCCCGCCGAACGGCGCCACGGGCGTCGAGATCAGGCCGGTGTTGATCCCGCACATCCCGGCCTCGATCCGCCGTCCCATGCGCATGGCCCGATCGAGATCGCGCGTGAAAACGTAGGAGGCGAGGCCGAACTCGCTGTCATTGGCCTTGCCCAGCACCTCGGTCTCGCTGTCGAAGGCGAAGACCGGGATCAGGGGGCCGAAGGTCTCCTCCTCGCGGAACAGCCGGTCGTCGCCGCCGAGCGTCACCGTCGGCTGGAAGAAGCGCCCGCCCAGCGCATGGCGCGCGCCGCCGGTCAGCACCCGGCCGCCGTCGGCCTGCACCTGCTTCAGATGCTTCTCGACCTTGTCGAGCGCCTTGTCCTCGATCAGCGGCCCGACCTTGACCCCCTTCTCAAAGGCGGGTCCGACCGGGATCTTCGCCACGGCTTCGGCCAGTTTACCCGCATAGGCCTGGCTCACCGAGCGCTCGACATAGACCCGGTTGGGGCAGACGCAGGTTTGGCCGGCGTTGCGGAACTTGCCCTTGATGGTCTCGGCCACGGCCAGGTCGAGGTCGGCGTCGGCGAAGACGATCAGCGGCGCGGCGCCGCCCAGCTCCATCGACACCCGCTTGAGCGTCGGCGCGCACTGGGCCGCCAGCGTCCGCCCGACCGGAGTCGAGCCGGTGAAGCTGAGCTTGCGGATCAGCGGCGAGGCCGTCAGGGCGCCGCCGATGGTCGCCGCGTCGCCGGTGATCACGCTCAGCGCCCCCTTGGGCAGGCCCGCCGCATAGGCCAGTTCGGCCAGGGCGATGGCGGTGAACGGCGTCTGGCTGGCCGGCTTGGCCACGACGGTGCAGCCGGCGGCGAAGGCGGGGCCCAGCTTGCGGGTCAGCATGGCGGCCGGGAAATTCCACGGGGTGATCAGGGCGCACGGCCCGACCGCCTCCCGGAACGTCAGGATGATATGGCCCAGCGGACTGTCCTGTGTCTCGCCGATCAGTCGTTCGGCCTCGCCCGCAAACCATTTGATGAAGCCGTTGGCGTAGGCGACCTCGCCTTTCGCCTCCTCGAACGGCTTGCCGTTCTCAATGGCCATCAGGGCCCCCAGACCCTCGGCGTTCTCGTCGATCAGCCGGGCCCAGTCGCGCAGGAAGGCGGCGCGCTCATGCGGGTCGGACCGCGACCAGGCGGGAAAGGCGTCGTGCGCCGCCTGGATCGCCCGCTCCGTCTCCGCCGAGCCAAGATCGGGTACATGGCCGATGATCTCGCCCGTGGCAGGATCATCGACGGCGATCCCCGCCCCGGTCACCCCCATGGCCTCGCCCGCGATGAAGGCGTGCTCGCGCAGCAGCTTGAGTCCGGCGTCTCGGGCCTGGGTGTTCATCAGTCGTCCGGTTCAGGGGGAGATCGGAAGCAAACGCCTCAGTTGGCGATAGTGTCCAGATCGCGCCCCTTTGTCTCCGGCAGGAACAACAGCGTCACCACCGTCGCGATCAGGGTGAAGCCCACCGAGTACCAGAGGCCGAAATAGATATTCCCCGTCCAGGCCACCAGCGCGAAACTGGCGGCGGGCAGCAGCCCCCCGACCC
>JBBRFV010000295.1:0-2424 GCA_038241335.1 Caulobacterales bacterium
GCGGCGCGGATCGTCGCCATCTCGGCCAGTCGACGATAGAGCGGCCCGTCGGTGCGCAACCGGTCGGCGGCACCGCTGGCCCCGCCCCCGACCAGGCGGTTATCATTGTAGCTGGCGACCTGGCTGGCGAACATGTCTTCACGGCTATCGGCATAGTCACCGTCGCCGGTGAAGCCCTGCTCGTCGCCATAGTAGAGCGTCGGGACGCCGCGCGAGAACATCATCAGGGCATGGCCCAGGGTCACGCGGTCCAGCAACTCGGCGTCAGAAATTGCAGGATTGGCCTGCAGCACGAAATGCCCAAACCGGCCCATGTCGTGATTGCCCAGGAAGGTCGGCAACTGCTGAGCGCCTTGGGCGCCGCCCTCATAGACGGCGTCGCCGGCGAACACCCGGGCCAGCCGGTCCGTGCCCGCCTGGCGCGCGACGATGTCGGTGACCGCAGACTGAAAGGCGAAATCCAGCACGGCCGGAAAGCCGTCGACCCGGGTGTGGCGGGCCAGGGCCGCGACATCGGTGTCGAACACCTCGCCGAAGATGTGGAAATTCTCGATGCCCCGGGCCCTGGCCCGCGCCCGCATGGCCGGAATGAAGGCCTGCCAGAACGCCGGGTTCACGTGGCGGGCGGTATCGATCCGGTAGCCGTCGATGCCGAAATCATCGATCCACTGGCCGTAGATGTCGATGAAGCCCTGCACCACACGCGGGCTTTCGGTGAACAGGTCGTCCAGGCCGGCAAAATCGCCCAGCAGCGAGCTTTCGCCCGCGAAGGTGCTGTCGCCGCGGTTATGGTAATAGGCCGGATCATTCAGCCAGGCGGGCGTCTTGGCGCGCTCCTCGCCTGCCGGGACATAGGGCGTATAGGCATAGTCAGACCGCGTCAGCCGGGCGAAGTTGTCGGCCGTGCCAATCTCGTCGCCCTGAAAACCGTCATTGATCGCCGCCCCGGTCACCCCGCCGCGCGCCGCATAGGGATAGTCGGCCTTGCCGCGATAGCTGCAATCCCTGGCCGGACACTCGCGGTAGCGGATCACGTCGGCGGTGTGGTTGACGACGATGTCCAGATAGATCTTCAGGCCGCGCGCATGGGCGGCGTCGACCAAGGTCTTGAAGTCGGCGCGTGTGCCAAAATGCGGATCGACGTCGGTGAAGTCGGTGATCCAGTAGCCGTGATGGGCCGCCGACTCCTGCCCCGGTGCCCCTTGCACGGTCTTGTTGCGGAAGATCGGCGCCAGCCAGATGGCCGTCGCGCCCAGGTCCTGGATGTAGTCGAGGTGCTGGGTCAGACCCTTGAGATCGCCGCCATGATAGAAGCCGGCCCGCGTCGGAACAAAACCGGTGACCAGCGGGCCGCCGGAGAGACCGCCGCGATCATTGCTGACATCGCCATTGGCGAACCGGTCGGGCAGGACGAAATAGATCACCTCGTCCGCAGGTTTGCGCTGCAGATAGCTCGGCGCTGAAGGCGCGGCGGCTGCGACACCCCAGGCAGCCGACAGCGCGCTCCAGGCCACAATCCCAACCAGCCGTCGTTGCCAGGATCCCAAGGCCGACATCGCTTCCCCCCAAACGCCGCGCGGCGGACCCGTTCCGGTTCCGACACTGCAATAATTTGCATAAATTTGCAGCCGACGGAGCCCTCTGTCAATCGCAACAACCTTCTTGCGGTGCGCCTCACACCTTAGGAACAACGCCGCAGGCTGCAAATTTGCATCACTCCGACCTGAAATCCGCCCGTCATTGCGGTGATTGTGGCCGGAGTTGCGCTTTTTTGTGTTGATTACATCTCATTAATTTGCAGTAATTTGCGACAACGGCTCCGATCGCAGCGTCAGAAACGCGCAGAGCCGAACAGGGAGGGTGAGACCATGAACTCAAGACTTCAGCGCAATCGTGCGCGTCTGATGAGCGGCGCGGCGACCGGTTTGGCGCTCGTGTTCGCCACCGCCGGCTTGGCGCAGGCCCAGCAAACCACCGCAACCGCCGCCTCGGGCGACAAGACCGCCGTCGAGGAAATCGTCGTCACCGGCATCCGCCGCGGCATCGAAGGCGCGATCACCCTCAAGAAGGACTCCAGCTCGATCGTCGAAGCCATTTCGGCCGAAGACATCGGCAAGCTGCCCGACGTGTCGATCGCCGAGTCGATCGCCCGCCTGCCCGGCCTGACCGCCCAGCGCCTCGACGGCCGCGGCCAGGTCATCAGCATCCGCGGCCTGGCGCCGGACTTCACCACCGCCCTGCTCAACGGCCGCGAACAGGTCTCGACCGGCGACAACCGCGGCGTCGAGTTCGACCAGTATCCGTCGGAACTGCTGAGCGCCGTGGTGGTCTACAAGACCCCCGACGCGGGCCTGATCGGCCAGGGCCTGGCCGGCACCGCCGATCTGCGCACCGTCCGCCCCCTGGCCTTCGGCAAGCGCGCCC
>JBBRFV010000296.1:0-2366 GCA_038241335.1 Caulobacterales bacterium
GGACACGACCATGCTGGTTCAACCCTCTTTCGCGGGCCGAAAAGTCCTGGGCGTTCATTCCAGAGGACCCTATCGGCCTCCGGCCTGGTTGAGGACGATGTTCGCTGTCTCCGTCGCGGCCCTCGCCGTCGGCGCCTTCACCGATGTCGTCCACGCCCAGCCCGTCGCGGCGGCCTCGACCTCGGCCTTCACGTCCGACCGGCTGTCGATCGAGGTGGTGGGCGCCGGGCCGGAGGTGATCCTGATCCCCGGCTTCGGCTCTTCGCGCGAGGTGTGGCGCGCCGAGGCCGAGCGGCTGAAGGGCACGCACCGGGTGCATCTGGTCCAGCTGGCCGGGTTCGCGGGCGAGCCCTGGAGCCACGGCGATGGCGATTTCCTCGCGCCCGAGGTCGAGGAACTGGCTCGCTATATCCGCGAGTCCGGGCTGGAGCGGCCGGCGGTGATCGGCCACTCTATGGGCGGGCTGAGCGCGCTGATGCTGGCGCAGAGCCATCCTGAGCTGGTCGGGCGGGTGATGACCGTCGACAGCCTGCCTTTCTTCTCAGCCCTGTACGGCCACGAGGCGACGCCCGAGAGCGCCCGGCCGTTCGCCGCCCAGATGGCGGCCGGGATCCTTTCGTCGGACGCGGCGGCCTATCGCGCCGGTCAGGAGCGAGCGGCCATCGGTTATGCCAACGATCCGGCCATGCGGGCGGCGATGGTGGAGTGGTCGGTCGCCTCGGACCGGCACGCCATGGCTGCGGCCATCCGCGACGTGATGACCACCGACCTGCGGCCCTTTCTGGCGGACATGACCACGCCGGTCTGGGCGATCTACGCCTCGGACGCCGGCGGCGGAGCGCCGGCGGAAATGGCCGATGCGATGTGGAGCGCAGAATACGCGGACCTGCCCGGCGTGCGGCTGATCCGGGTGGACGACAGCCGCCACTTCATCATGGCCGACCAGCCCGCCCGGTTCGATGCGATCGTGGATCAGTTCCTGGCGGAGTGATCCGCCGGGCCCGCCGCGACATTGCCCGCCAGACGGCAGGCCGTGACGACGCGGCGGCCCCTGACCGGCGGGCCGGCCGGGGGGGCGAGGTCGCGGCAGGATGTGGCCCGAACCGGATCGGTGTCCGCGATAATCAGACCGTCGCCCTCGGCGCAATCGACCTCCATCAGCGGTTCGCCCCCCCGGGCGCGGCCGATGACGGCGGCCTCCAGCACCGTGCAGACGAGACCTCCACGATGGAGCGCCGCATCAGCCCGGGCCCGCAGGGCAGGGCCGCCGGAAACAACGTCCAGGTCACGGTTGCGGTCTCGGTTCATCTCCAATCGCGAGCTGTCGATCCGACTGGGCGTCCCGGCCTCCACGCCGAGCGCGCCGGGGCCGTAGATGACGACGCCGTCGCCATGATGCTCGGGTGCGCTCTGGGCCGCCGCCGCGCCGGCGGTGGCCAGCCCCGCGGCGAACACCAGCCCCATGACGGCGACGCGCATCAGCGGGCCGTCGGGGTGACGTCACCAGTCTTGACCAGGTCGCCGCCGAACTCGTCGGCGTAGGCCGGGGCCAGCAGGGAGCGGAAGGCGACGGCCGGGATGGCGATCTCGTAGGGCCCCTCGGCATAGGCGCCGACTTCATACGGACCGATCAGGAAGGTCAGGCCGCCCGCGCGACCCGGAACCGAGCCGGGGGTCAGGATGAAGGCGGTGGCGAGGGCGCGCGGGCAGCCGCCGGACCGGCCGTTCAGGAGCAGGATGGCGCTGTCGGGGACGCGCGCGCGTTTGGCGGCATTGAGGGCCGAGCACAGGGCCTGGTCGAGGAGGGTCATGTCCGCGCCCTTGCGGAACAGGTCGGCCGTCATGACTTCGCGCTTCAGCGCCTTATCCCACAGAACGCCCGAGGACAGGGTATTGGGATGAGCCCCGCCGGAGTTGTCGAAATCGACGCGCTTCAGGCTGAGCAATTTGCCGGTCTCGGCGGCGAGGGTGATCGAGATGTCCTTCTCGTAGGCCGCGATGGTGGCGTCGTCGCCGGCCTCGCTCCGGTCGGCCTGCGCCCCCTCGCTGAACTGATGCAGCTTGCGCACCTCCTCGGCGTAGAGGCGGGCGTGCAGGTCCGGCTGGGCGCGGATGGCGACGGGCAGGTCCAGCTTGACCGAGGCGTAGGGCGTCTTCGACTCATAGACCATGGGCGCGGCGGCCTCGGCGGCGGTCGAGGGGGCTTCGGCGCCCGGCGCGGCAGGGGCGGCGGTCTCGTCCTTCGGCCGGTGGCAGCCGGCCAGCAGGGCGACGACGGCGGTGGTGAGCAGGAGGGCGCGGAGGGAGGTGGACATGCGGGTCTCCGTCAGAGGGGCCAGTGAACAGCGCCGAAAATGATGGCGAGA
>JBBRFV010000297.1:0-2362 GCA_038241335.1 Caulobacterales bacterium
GCCCGCCCAGCTTGTGCGCGGACAGGGTCAGGCTGTCAGCCATGAGCGCCCGGATATCGACCGGGATCTTCCCCGCCGACTGGATCGCATCGACGTGCAGCCAGCCGCCGGCGGAGCGGACCAGCCGCGCCGCCTCGACGATCGGTTGGATGACGCCGCTCTCGTTGTTGGCGTGGTGGATGGCCACCACCGCCCGGCCGGGCTGTCCCAGCAACTGACGCAGCTTGTTGAGGTCGACGACGCCGCGCGCGTCCACGGACAGCATCTTGACCGGCTTGCCCGACGCCGTGGCCGCTTCAGCCACGCACGGATGCTCGGTCGCGCCGACGATCAGCCGTTCGCAGCCGCCCGCGATGGCGCTCAGGATCGCCTGGGCGTTCGATTCCGTGCCGCCGGATGAGAAGACCACCGCCGTGGGATCGGCCCCGACCAGGTCGGCGACCTGGGCCCGCGCCGTCTCGATCCGCGCGCGCGCCCGGCGGCCCGCCGCATGCACCGCCGAAGGATTGCCGTTGTCGGCCAAGGCCTTGGCCATGATGTCCTGGACCTCGGGGCGGACCAGACCCGAGGCGTTGTAGTCGAGATAGATCGCACTCACGCCGCCACTCCAACTTCGGCTTCGGTCGCCCGGCGGCGCGCGCCGGTGCGGTTCATCACCACGTCTTCCAGCGACACCCCGGACAGGTAGCGATGGATCTCGTCGCCCAGGTCGGCCCAGAGATTGTGGGTGATGCAGCGCTCGCCGGCCATCATGCAGCCCTTGGGCGAGCCCTGACCGGCGCAGCGGGTGGCGCGGATAGGTTCGTCGACGGCCAGGACGATGTCGGCCACCACCGTCTCATGCGCGCCCTTCGCGAGGCGGTAGCCGCCGCCGGGGCCGCGCACGCTCTGCACCAGGCCGCTCTTACGCAGCCGCGCGAACAGCTGCTCGAGGTAGCTGAGCGAGATTTCCTGACGCATCGCGATCTCGGCCAGCGAGACGGCCCGCACACCGCTCTCGCCTCGCCCGTTCCTGGCCAGATCGGCCATCGCCATCACGGCGTATCGTCCCTTGGTCGACAGACGCATGGCCAGCCCTCAAAAATCGCGCGCTTTTCGGGGCTCCTGTGCTAGAACCCGCGGCTTCGCAAAAGCGTCGGCACGCATCGCGGACTTAGAAAGTCCTACCGCTGTGGTCAAGTATTACGCAGGTGCGAAACGACAGTTGAACACGGGAATTCGCTCCGCCCATGCCTGAAGTCATCCTGCCCGGCGCCTCCGGCCGCATCGAAGGCCGTTATTCCCCGGGCAAGCGCCCGAACGCGCCGATCGCCCTGATCCTGCATCCGCACCCCAAGGCGGGCGGGCATATGAACAATCCGGTGGCGGTGACGCTGTACCAGCTGTTCCAGAAACGCGGCTTCGCCACCCTGCGATACAACTCGCGCGGCGTCGGCAAGTCGCAGGGCGAGTTCGACAGCGGCATCGGCGAATTGGCCGACGCGGCCACCGCGCTGGACTGGCTGCAGTCCAACAACCCGGCCGCGACCCAGACCTGGGTCGGCGGCTACCAGTTCGGCGCCTACATCGGCATGCAGCTACTGATGCGCCGGCCCGAGACCGACGGCTTCATCTCGGTGTCGCCGCCGTCCAACATGTACGATTTCAGCTTCCTGGCCCCCTGCCCGGCCTCGGGCCTGTTCCTGCACGGCACCGCCGACACCATCGTGCCGCCGGTCGAGGTCGAGCGCGTGGTCAACAAGCTGCGCACCCAGAAGGGCATCGTCATCGACTACGAACTGGAAGAGGGCGCGACCCACTTCTGGCAGGACCACATCGGCGCCGTCGAACGCCGCGTCGGGGCCTATCTGGACAAGCGTCTGGCCGAACGCCCGGCCTGAATCCCCTCTGGCCCTCGCCGCGAACACCGTTACAAACGGGCGGAAGGGGGAAGGAGCATGATTTACAGGGTTCTGGCGGCTGTGGCCGCCGTTGCGGCGACGCTCGCGAGCGCGCCCTCCTTCGCCCAGGACAGCGTCGCCCCGCTGCGTGAATTCTGCGCCGACCGGCCGGGCAAGGGTGCGGCCACCTGCGTGCTGGACCAGGGCTCGGTCCAGGTCGAGATCGGCCTGGTCGACAGCGCGACCCAGAGCGATCCCGGCTTCAAGGTCCAAGCCTGGGCAGTGGGGACCACGCTGGTGCGCTATGGCCTGACGCCGTTGCTGGAGGTGCAGGTCGGCGTCACCCCCTATGAGACCGAGATCGTCACCGACCGCCTGACCGGGATCAAGGATCGCGTCGAGGGCGTCGGAGACCTGTTCCTGTCGGCGCGACGGTCGTTGGTCGGTCCGGACGGTTCGGGCTTTTCGACCGCCCTTCAGGG
>JBBRFV010000298.1:0-2303 GCA_038241335.1 Caulobacterales bacterium
GCCCATATGTGCAAATGGCCGATCGGCGATCCGTCCTCGACCGAGTTCAGCTTCTGCGGCCGTCGCGCCTCGGAAGGCGTCTACTGCATGGAGCACGCTCGCGTGGCCTATCAGCCGCAGGTCCGCCGCGGCGGCAAGGACGGCGCTTCGGAGCTCGCCCGCAGCCTTCGGCGATATATCTAGGGGCGCTACCGCTCGCGACGCGGTCGCTCGCTGCTTCAGCGCGGCCGCGTCTTCACGGACACATTTCTCACGCTCAGGCAGGCCATGGCCGAAAGCGCCCAAGGAAATGTCATGAACGGCTCGTAGAGAGCCGCCCTCCGCCTTTCCGCCGCACCCCCCGCATGCGACGGAGAGTCTGGGGCGGGGCTGCGCTTTTCCGGGTTGACGCAGCCCCTCACCCCCGCCGCGCGGGCCGCCCTCGCTTCAATTCAGCACCCGCCGCTCGCCCGGCACATCGAGGCTGAAGGCGGGGATGGCGACCTCGAAGACGCGGCCGTGGTCATCGACCATCGAATAGCCGCCGACCATCGAGCCCGACGGTGCGCCCAGCGGACAGCCGGAGGCGTAGGAATAGCTGTCGCCCGGCTGGATCGTCGGCGTCTCGCCGACCACCCCCGCGCCGCGTACCTCCTCGACATGGCCGCGGCAGTCCGTGATCACCCAGCGCCGGGCGGTCAGCTGGACCGGAACGCCGCTCAGATTGACGATCTCGACCTGATAGGCCCAGACCCAGCGTCCGCCGTCGGGATCGGACTGGCCGGCCAGATAGCTGGGGCGCACGCGCACCACGATCCCGTCGGTTTCGGCTTCATAGGCGGGCGTCTCGTGCATGGAGCCATCCTCGCCCAACGCCGTCGCGCGTCAAGCGTCGCCTTAAGCGCGTCGTGGGGGGAGACACGGCGAAAAATCGTGTAAGCCGAAGATATGCAATCCTACGAACATACCCCTCCGGGCATCCTTCCCTGCCAGTCCATCGAAGCCCTGATCGCCCACGGCGGGATCGCCGCCGACACCGCCTTCGACGCCGACCAGGTGCAGCCGGCCAGTCTGGACCTGCGCCTGTCCGAACAGGCCTGGCGCGTGCGCGCCTCCTTCCTGCCTGGCTCGCGCAAGGTCGAGGACCGCATTGCCGACGTGGCCATGCACACGATCGACCTGTCGGTCGGCTTCGTGCTGGAGCGCGGCTGCGTCTACATCGCCCGGCTTCAGGAGCGGCTCAGCCTGCCCAAGGGGCTGATCGCCCGCGCCAATCCCAAGAGCTCGACCGGGCGGGTTGACGTCTTCGTGCGCCTTCTGACCGATCGCGGCGCCAGCTTCGACGACGTGGCCGAGGGCTATGAGGGACCGCTGTATCTCGAGATCTCGCCCCAGACCTTCCCCATCCTGGTCCGGCCCGGCACGCGGCTGAACCAGCTGCGGCTCAAGGTCGGCGAACCGCCCAAGCTGGAGACCCGCAGCGTCGGGGTCGAGCTTCAGGGCGGCGAGGGCGCCGTGGTCGGCTTCCGCGGCCGCCGTCACGCCGGGGTTGTCGATCTGGACAATATCGACGGCCACGACCCGAAGGATTTCTGGGAGCCCCTGACGCTGCGCCGCGGCGAACTGCTGCTGGACCCGGGCGAGTTCTACATCCTGGCCTCGTCCGACGACGTCGAGATCCCCGTCGACCAGGCCGCCGAAATGACCCCCATCGATCCGTCGGTCGGCGAGTTCCGCGTCCATTACGCCGGCTTCTTCGATCCCGGTTTCGGCACCGACGAGGCCCACGGCGCAGGCTCGAAGGGCGTGCTCGAGGTTCGCACCCACGACACCCCCTTCCTGCTCGAGCACGGCCAGATCGTCGCCCGGCTGGTCTATGAACCGCTGACCGAACGTCCGACCCGGCTCTACGGCGAGGGCGGCAGCCACTACCAGAAGCAGGGGCTGAAGCTGTCGAAGCATTTCAGGCCGTGGGGGTGAGGGAAGTGATTAGTGGTTAGTGATTAGTGGCTGCGATGGCGCCGACGGCGGATCGCGACACGCCGACCGCGGCGCATCAACCCCCAATCACCAACCCTAGCCCCTACGACAACCGATCCGCCTTCCTCAGGTCCGGGAACCACTTGGCCCAGAGTCCGGTGGCGACCAGCGCTCCGATGCCGCCGAACACGGCCGCGCCGACCGGGCGCAGCACCGAGGCGACCGCGCCGGTGAAGGCGTCGCCCAATTCGTTGGAGGCGCCGATGAACAGCATGGACACCGAGGACACCCTGCCGCGCATGTGATCGGGCGTGGCCAGCTGGATCATGGTCTGGCGGATGTTG
>JBBRFV010000299.1:0-2248 GCA_038241335.1 Caulobacterales bacterium
CCACTCCAGTCGTTGTAGATCTCGGGACCGCTGCCGGCGGCGAATAAGGAGGTGATCTTGGCCGTCAGGTCGCCTGCCGGCACGAGCGAGAACTCCAGGTCGACGTGCGGGTTCTTCTCCTTATAGTCGGGGAAGTGCTTCGCGTCGACGCCCTGCGTTGTGGCATTGTGGAGTACGTAGGTCAGGCGTACCGGCTTCTTGCTCTCGGCGCCGGGAACGGCCGTCGCGGCGCCACCGGGGACGCAGGCAGACAGCACAAGACCGAGCACGGCCGCCGCGCGAGCGGTTGTCCCCATCAGGGCCCGTCGCGAACTCGTCTGACTGATCACCCTCGTCGCCCCTTTCTTTCTGGCACCTACCATGTGCTACTTGCCTACACGTTGTCTACACTCAAGCCCCGATGGAACCTCCATGACCGTCATCTCGGTCACGGAGGCGCGTGTCACCGTGGCGTGGGTAGAAGATCGACCGCGCACGCCGGATGACCGGCGATGCCGCCAGCATACACGCGTTGTCGTCCTGTCAGCGACTGACCCGGCGGCACATTTGGCGCCCTTTGACGCGTCTACGGGTGAGCTTTTGGCGCCCGCCGGCGAGTGGTCGTGTCTCCGAGCGAGGCGTATACTTTCGACACGGTCAAGGCCCGTCGTCGTGCCTGTGGGAGACCCCTGGCAGGGGCGCCTGGCCCCGGCGAAACCCGGTCGGTTCTCTGAAGCGTGTAGGCCTGAAGGACACATGAAACCCCGAAGTTGCCCCGACCACGACCGCCCCACCGGCCGCCGCGATTTGGGCTCGGTCACGCCGTCTGCAGGGGGACGCCCGCTCCGCTAACCCGGACGAACGCCTCCTCCCGGCTCGACCCCAACGCCCGCCGGCCGGCGGGCGTTTTGATGGTCATTTCGCCCCCCGTTTCGTGCCGGGGGCACCGCCGCCAGGAGGAGCGCAATGATCACGCACGACGACGGCGGGCGCGTCACGTCCTTGCCGGCTGCCCAGGATGGGGATACCCCATCCCCCATTGCCGTCCGCAGCGCGCTGCTGGCTGCGCTGGAGCCAGGCGGGCATGCCGCCGGCGACGCACCTCTACCATCCACGGTGGCGCCAAGCACGCCGACCAATGGAGCCGCCGGCCGGCTATCTCGGCTGGACGCCGCCCTCGCCAACGTACCACCGACCGTCGTCGCGGCGGCCCTTGCCGGTCTCGAAGCCGTACCGCTACGGGCGGTCGTGGCGTCGTTGCCGCGCGAGCGCCTCCTCGACATCGTGGCCGCCGCCGCTGCCGAAGACCCCGCGGCCGCCGTCGACATCCTGCAGCGCCTCTCCGGCCCGGAGGCCGCCGACGTCCTGGAAGAGCTGGCCCCGGACGCCGCTGCCGATGTCCTCGGCGAGCTACGCGACGAAGACGCCCCGGCAGCCGAACAGCTGCTGAGAGAGATGACCAGGGATGAGGCGGCCGACGTGCGGCGCCTGCTCCAGTATCCGCCAGACACCGCCGGCGGTCTGATGACGACGGACTTCCTGCGTGTCCTGGACACGGACACCGTGGGCGACGCCGTGCGACGCGTGCGCACGCCGACCGAAGACGAGGTCGCCGCGGAATCCGCATCTTACGTCTACGTCACCCGGCCCGATGGCACTATGGTTGGCGTCCTGCCCTGGCACCGGCTGCTCCGCTCCGGGGAGAAGGTGCCGGTGCGCTCGCTGCTAGAGCCGCGTACCCTCAGCCTGCCGGCCGATGCCGATCAGGAAGCCGTCGCCCGCCTCGTGCGCGAGCATCGACTCCTGGCCTTGCCGGTGGTGGATGCGAGTGGGAAGCTCCTGGGCATCGTCACGGCAGACGACGTCGCCGACGTGGCCGAAGAGGAGGCCACCGAAGACATCGAGCGCCTGGGTGGCTCGCAGCCTCTGGAGGAGCCCTACCTGCGGGCCAGTCCTTTGTTGCTGGCGCGTAAGCGAATCGGCTGGCTGCTGCTGCTGTTCGTCGCCGAAGCCTATACCGGCACCGTCCTGCGCCACTTCGAGGATGAGCTGGCCCGGGTGGTGGCCCTGGCCTTCTTCATCCCGCTGTTGATCGGCACCGGGGGCAACACCGCTTCCCAGACGGTCACGACGGTGATCCGGGCCATGGCCGTCGGGGAAGTCGGCTTCCGCGACATCTTCCGCGTCTGGCGGAAAGAGGTCAGCACCGCCCTGATCCTGGCCGCGTTCATCGCCGCCGCCACCGCCGGCCGGGCCTGGATGCTGGGGG
>JBBRFV010000300.1:0-2243 GCA_038241335.1 Caulobacterales bacterium
GCCGCTGATGCAGGAACAGGCGGGGTCCCGAGCCGGCGGCGGCGTCAAACGCCTCATCCAGCACCCGCGCGCACTCGACGCGCAGGGCCTCGACCGTCCGAAGCTGGGGATCGGCGTCCTCCTCGGCCCGACGGACGAGGGCGGCGAACAGTCGGGTCCGCAGGGACCCGCCGGCAACGGCGCCGACACGCGGCCGAACCTCGACGAAGGGATTGGCGGGCCGGGCGTCCCACAGGCGTCGCGCCACCTCCTCCAGCGTCGCGGTCTCGGCCAGCTGGATGGCGTCGAGCCCCCGGTAGAACAGACGCCCGTCGACGGCGCAGGTCAGGGACGAGCGCACCTCGGCCTCGCCGCGCGCGGCTGCGCCCTGGGCCGGAAGGGCGAGGCTGGGCGTGTCCGCGGGCGCATCACCGGTCAGGCGGGCGATGTCCGAGACGGCGTACAGGCTCTTGCGGGGGTCGCCAGGATCGGGCCGGGCGGCGATCCGGCCGCGGCTGACATAGGCGTAGAGCGTCTGGGCCTTGACCCCCAGCCGCGCCAGCGCCTCACCGCGCCCGATCCAGCGGTCGTGACCCGCCTGCATATCGACCCTCCAGAGCGGGCGGCCCGGCCCGGCCGGACGTCACCCGGCGCTCATCCTGGGGCGGTTTCGTGACGATGTGGATAACGCGACCGTATCGACGCGCTTGGCGCCGCGCCGCGATTCCGCGACAAGCGGGGCATGACCCTGTCCGCCCACGAAGACGCCAACCTCGCGACCCGCGGCGTCACACGCCTGTCGGTCGGCGTAGCCGTGGTTCTGATCGCCCTCAAGGCCTTCGCCCTCGGCGCGTCCGGATCGGTGTCCATCCTCGCCTCCCTGGCCGATTCCGCCCTGGACCTCGTGGCGTCGCTCGGCGTCTTCTTCGCCGTCCGCTGGGCCGCCACGCCGCCGGACGAGGAGCATCGCTTCGGCCACGGCAAAGGCGAGGCCCTGGCCGCCCTTGTCCAGGCCGGACTGGTGTTCGGCTCGGCCCTGTTCATCGGCTGGGAAGCCGTGCAGCGCATCTTCGATCCCCATCCCGTCGCCGGCGGAACCTGGGGCGTGGCCGTGATGCTGGTCTCGATCGCCATCACCGGCTGGCTGGTCTGGATGCAGACCCGCGCCATCGCCCGCAGCGGCTCGGTCGCGGTCGAGGCGGACCGGGCCCATTACGCCGCCGACCTGGCCTCCAACGTCGTGGTCCTGATCGGCGTGATCTCCGGCGCCTTCCTGCATGCCCCGGGACTGGACGCCGCCGCCGGCCTGATCGTGGCCATCTGGCTGGTCTGGGGCGCGTTCGGCATGCTCAGGGCGGCCGCCGACCATCTGCTGGACCGGGCCGTCCCCGACGCCGACCGGGTCGCGGTGACCACCGCCGTCCTCGCCGACCCGCGCGTCTCCGGCGTCCACCAGCTGCGCACCCGCATGGCTGGTTCGGTGATGATGATCCAGATGCACGTCGACATGGACCCGGCCCTGACGCTCGAGGCGGCGCACGTCATCATCGTCGAGGCCGAGGACCGCATCCTCGCGGCCTTCCCCCGCGCCGACATCCTGATCCACCCGGATCCCCGCGGCCGGGCGCGCGCCCACGGCGGCGTCTTCGCCGAGGCGGGCGCCGAACCGCCGGCCACGGCCGTGCCGAAGGCTCCATAGCTAACGCGGGCTTAACGCCCTTGCGTGCATGGGTGGCGCATGTCCACCGGCGTTCTGTTCCATTTCCCCTTTGATCCGGGTTCCCGGGCCGCCCGCCTGGCGCTTGGCGAGGCCAAGGTCGTCTTCACCGACACCCTGGTCCGGCCTTGGGAGGCCGACTGCCCGGTGCGCGATCTCAATCCCTCGGGCATGCCTCCGGTGTTCCAGTTGATGGAGGCCGGACGCAGCCTGACGCTGTGCGAACTCTCCGCCATCTTCGGATGGCTTGAGGACCGCTCGCGCGACCCCGCTCTTTTGTCGGTCGATCCGGCCGAGCGGGCCGAAACCCGTCGTCTCGTGTCCTGGTTCGAACGCCGCTTCACCGACGAGGTCAACAGCGTCCTGTTGCACGAGCGGATGGAGAAGCCCCTGCTCCGTCTCGGCCCCCCGGAGGCCCGCGCGCTGCGCGAGGGCCGCGGCGCCCTGCGCGATCACCTCATCATGCTGGAAGCGTTGCTGGCCGAACGCGACTGGCTGGCTGGCCGACGCATGAGCCAGGCCGATCTCGTCGCCGCCGCCCATCTGT
>JBBRFV010000301.1:0-2210 GCA_038241335.1 Caulobacterales bacterium
CGTCGGCTTCGGGTGGCTGACGCCGGCGATGCCTTCCATGTCGACGCTGATGTAGACCCTCATTCACGACTCCAGGGTCGGCCGTTCAAACGCCAGTCACATGTGGAACGGCTGCCACCTTGTGTGACCCTGCGCCCTGGCACTATCGATCCTTGGCAACAGGACGCCGTGCGTAGTCTTCGAGCAGGCGACGGACGACCTCGCTGAGGCTCTTGCCTTCGGCGGTCGCACGAATCGTGATTTCGTCGCGCAACGCTTCCGGCACGCGAACAGCGATCCGAGGAGAATGCGCCGCCGTAGCAGCGGCGGATAGGCGCGGTCGGCCCGGCTTCGGTCGCCATGCCGAGATGTCGAAACCTGCGTCAGCCTTGGCCGCGATGCGCTCGAGGTCCTTGTCCCTCAGGATTCGTCCGCTTCTCGTCTTGACATTCATCGCATGACCTCTGCGTAAGCCGCCGCATACTTCCGACGCAGTCGCATCGCATGGATGACCAACAAGTCGCAATCCGCCTGGCAGATCTGGCGGTTGGATGGGACTGCTACGGTTCGTGATGACGAAGAGTGATCGGTCTTGACTGACTCGATGCCTGAATGCTGCCGGATGGAAGTCGATCACCATATCCTGCGGCCATTGTGTCCGACACAACGCTGGCTGTCAAACTGGGAGGCGCACGAGCTGGTCCACGAGGATGGCGTCTGGGCCGGGTTGACGCGAATCCTCAGCGTGGGCGGCCCGATTCCGTAGACGCCACCGCAGCGCGAAACGGTCCACGTGCTCGAGGGCTCGGTCAGGATCGAGTTCGAGAGCCGTCCGCCCCTCCACATCGGACCCGGCGACATCGCGTCGTTCCCGGCGGGGCTATCGATGATCTGGCACGTGACGACCCCGTTCAAGGAGCTCTGGTTCTTCGGTTGATGGATGCTCCGCCGGCACGATCAATGTTTTCCACGCCTGCCGGGTCGGTCGGTGATCATGGGACACATCCGGCTCCAATCTCTGTACGGCGAGGCGCCGGCGCGCAGCGCATTTGCCGTAGCTCGGTGCCTCGACCAAACGGTTTGACATCTCGGGCGAGTTGAACGACCCGGGGCCCTCTTTCTCTACGAGCGCCGCGGCTGATAGCCCGCCCGAGCGAGGCGCGAGGCGGCGGCCTGAAGTTCGGTCGTGGAAAATAGCCGGTGGTACTCGGGCCGGAGAACGAGCGCCTCCATGGTGAGATCGAGTCGTCCTTCCTCGGTCAGTCGAGCGAACCCGTCCGTGGTGCCTTCGGCCCGCAGGAGCGTGTGGGCGTATGCCACACCGCCGCGGTTGCGGACACCGCGGAGGAAGTAACTGGCCCAGTAGCCGCGCTCGAAGGTGCCATCCGGTCGTTGCTTCCGGGTCGCCTCACTCGCCCGCCGGAAGATGTCGACCATGTTGCATCGGGATCGCCTCAACGCCGTGGTCCGCGATCGGATTCCGCCAGGCGATGCGGTCCTGTCTGCTAGTTTTCTTCGCGGCGTTAAGGAGATCCTCGAGCTCAGCCATGTTCGCTTGGACGCTGGGATCCGGGACCTCGCGTTGTCGCCCTATTTCTGGGCGAACTCGCGAGGTGTCAGGGTCGGCTGGGCCACGCTCCCCTCCCCCGGGATCTGGCGGGCGTCCCCGCCGGAGTGTACGTGACGACTAGCTGTGCGGCGCTCGGTCGCCGGCCAGGCTGATGGCGGTCCGCAGGTCTTTCAGCAGGAGGAGGAGGTGGAGCGGATCTGTTGGCGATGCCTCAAAGGCCGGGTCGATCCCCTGGTAGAACGCGGCTGCGTGCGGCGTCTCGGCGTGGATCAGCAGCGCCTGGACGCCGGTCCGTTCCTCGATGGCAGCCGTCTGCAAGAACGCATCCCGGACGAGGGCCGACCCGAGCCCTCTCCCCTGCTCTCCGATATCGACGCCGAGACGGGTCAGCAGGATCACCGGGACGGGATAGCGACCGAGACCTTTTACGATCCGGGGCGGCGCCGCGCTCTGTCCCCGATATGCAGGGTCGTCCCGATCCATCGCGGCCCTCCACCAGATAGAGTAGCGGCGGGCCTTGACGACAGCGTCATACAACCGTATGGTTGTATCTATGCAGGCCACGTTCGACACGGACCACATCTTCGCCGCCCTCGCTGATGCCACCCGGCGCGATATCGTCCTGCGCGCCCTGACCGGCCAGGAGGGCGTCGCCGAGCTG
>JBBRFV010000302.1:0-2165 GCA_038241335.1 Caulobacterales bacterium
GACTTCGGGAGCGTAGCAGGATGGCCGGGCCTTTGGCGGGAATGACCGTGGTGGATCTCACCCACGTCATGGCCGGTCCCTTCTGCACCCACGTGCTGGGCCTGCTGGGCGCGGAGATCATCAAGATCGAGCGCCCGGGCGAGGGCGACGTCTTCCGCCACTACGACCGCCGCCCCGAGTTCGTCGGCATGGCCCCAGCCTTCCAGACGGTGAACGTCGGCAAGAAGTCCATCACCTTGGACCTGAAGAATCCTGACGCCGTTCAGGTGGTGCTGGATCTCGTCGCCAAGGCCGACATCCTGGTGGAGAACTACCGCCCCGGCGTGCTCGCAAAGCTCGGCCTCGGCTACGAGCACGCCAAGGCCGCCAACCCCGAGCTGATCTACTGCTCGCTGTCCGGCTACGGCCAGACCGGGCCGATGCGCGACAACCCGGCCTATGACCACATCGTCCAGGCGATCTGCGGCGTGATGTCCCTGACCGGCGATCCCGAGGGCGACATCGCCAAGGTCGGCTTCCCGATGATCGACACCTTCACCGGCTATGCGGGGGCCTTCGCCTGCCTCGCCGCGATCTTGCAGCGGCTGCGGTTCGGCGGCGGTGGACGGCATCTGGACGTGGCCATGCTGGATTCGTCGCTGATCCTGATGATCTCGATGATCGGCCCCTATCTGATCGCCGGCGACGAGCCGGCCCGGGTCGGCAACCGCGGCTTCAACCCCAGCCCCACGGCCGCCACCTTCCAGGCCAGCGACGGGCCTATCCTGCTGGGCGCCAACACCCAGAAGCAGTTCGAGAAGATGTGCGCGGTGCTGGGCTGTGGCGAGCTGATCGCCGATCCGCGCTTCGCCGATCCCAATGTGCGGATCGACAACGAGGCCGCCCTGCTGTCGATGCTCCGGCCGCTGTTCGCGGGCCGCACGGCCGAGGCCTGGGAGTTGGCCTTCAACGCCGCCGACGTGCCGGCCGGCGCCGTGCGCAGCGTGCCGCAGATCACTGACAACGCCCATGTGGCCAGCCGGGGCCTCCGTGCCGGCTTTGACCTGCCCGGCACCGACCGCCAGGCCGCCACCCTCAACCTCGGCTTCGACCTCGGCCGTCCCGAGGGAGACCGCGTCGCCCCGCCCCCGACGCTTGGCCAGCACACCGACGAGATTCTGGCGGGACTCGGCTACGACTCGGCGCGAATTTCCGCCCTCAAAGCCGGCGGCGCGGTCTAACGCGCAGCAAAACGCCGCCCGCATGGCACGGGCGGCGCTGCATTGTTCTTAGGCGCCTACTTCTTCTTGGCGGCCTGGACCTCGATCTCGGCCAGCATGCCCGGCGCCACCAGGGCGGCGACCTGCACGGTGACGCGGGCCGGCTTGTTGGGCTGGTCGGCTGTGCCGAAGAACTGGGTGTAGCCCTTCATCATGCCGGCGAAATCCATCTTGCCGCCCATGGCCGGGTCGCCGGCCAAGTAGACGCGCATCATCACCACGTCGCCCATGGTGTAGCCCTGCCCTTTCAGGACATCGGCGATCTTCTTCATGATGCCGACCGTCTGGGTCTCGGTGTTGCCGAACTCCACGGGCGTTCCGGCGGGCGCGCCGGCGTTCAGCGGCGGCGGGGTCTGGCCGCTCACATAGAAGATGTCGTAGCCGGCCGGCACGACCGCGCCCTGCAGGATGGCGGCGGTGGGCGCACCCACACGCACGATGGCGTCGGCGGCGGAGGGGGGCGCGGCGACGGAGGCCAGCATGGGCAGGAGGGCGGCCTGGATCAGTCTGCGCATCGGGGGTCTTCCTTCATGTGGGCGCCGACGGTCGGCGAGGCGTCCCCACCTTGGGTCAGGCGGGCGGTGATGTTCAAGCCATGCCGTTCGCCGCGCCGCGCGTTCCGATCACCCTGAGGGTGACAAATCGCCCGAAAAACGTCCTGTTTGATTAAATGACGGGCAGCTTCCGATTAGTTATAACGCAGTTGTTACTCGGCAACGTGAAGTTGCCCCAGGTCTTCGACCAAATCGCGAGCGACGAATTGCGACCCCTCATAGTCTCGTGCCCGATTATCGCGCACTTTCTGCATCGAACATCCACACTTGTCCGACATTGCGGCGCGCTAAGCGCCTCGCGTTGACACCAAAAAGGATTCATGTGGACCTCTTACTGTCGAATTAATCCTCC
>JBBRFV010000303.1:0-2155 GCA_038241335.1 Caulobacterales bacterium
GATGACGAAAACAGGGATCGGACGCCCGAACCGACGCCCTCAGCCGTACATGTCGCCCAGATAGACCCGGCGGACTTCCGGGTCGCGGATCACGTCCTCGGCCTTGCCCTCGAACAGCACCGCCCCGCCCGAGATGATCGAGGCGTGGTCGATGATTTCCAGTGTCTCACGGACATTGTGGTCGGTGATCAGCACGCCGATGCCCTGACCCGCCAGATAGCGGATGACCTGGCGGATGTCGGCGATCGCCAGGGGATCGATACCGGCGAAGGGTTCGTCCAGCAGCATGAAACTGGGCTTGCCGGCCAGGGCCCGCGCGATCTCGCAGCGCCGCCGCTCGCCGCCCGACAGGCCCGAGGCCGGGGCGTGGCGCAGATGGTCGATGCGCAGCTCATTCAGCAGCCGGCTGGTCTCCTCGGCCACCCTGGCGCGGTCGCGCTCATGCAGTTCGACGACGGAGCGAACGTTCTGTTCGACCGTCATGCCGCGGAAGATCGAGGCCTCCTGCGCCAGATAGCCCAGCCCCATGCGGGCGCGCTGGTACATCGGCTGGGCCGTGATGTCCTCGCCGTCCAGCCAGATCGAGCCGGTGTCCGGCGGGATCAGGCCGGTGATCATATAGAAACAGGTGGTCTTGCCGGCGCCGTTGGGGCCCAGCAGGCCCGCGACCTCGCCGCGCTGGACCGTCAGCGAGACGTCGCGCACCACCTGACGGGCGCCGAACGAGCGGGCCAGATGTTCGGCGCGCAGACCCGTCGGGCGCGGCGCGACGGCCGGCGTCCCGGGGACGGCGGCGTCATGGACGTTGAGGGCTGAGAGTTCCTTGCGCGCCAAGGGCCGGCTCAGTTCCCGCTGTTTTGGGGATAGAAGACCCCGCGGATGCGGCCGCCGTTGGTGGAGGCTCCCTCCATCCGGGCGGCCTCGGTCCTGGTGTTATAGGTCAGCCGGCCGCCGGTCAGGACATTCTGGCCCTGGGTCAGGATCACGTCGCCGGTCACCACCACCTCGTTGGCGGCGAGGGTGTAGACGGCGCGGTCGCCGCGGATGGTCTGGTCCGGGGTGACGAAATAGACGTTGCCGGAGGCTTCGACGCGCCGCAGGTCGCCGCTGGAGACCACGCCGTTGATGGCGTCGGCGCGCAGGCGGTTCTGGCCCTGGATCACCTCGGCCCGGCCACGCAGGGCGAAGCCCTCTGGCGTGTACTCTCCGCCGTCGGCCCCGTAGGACACGGCGCCATTGCCAAGGGCGGGCTGCTGCGTCGTCTGCGCGCCGCCTGCGGCCGGCAGGGCCAGCACGGTCAGGGCGATCGCGACCGCCGTCAGGGTTTGGGTCTTGGTCATCCGTTTGATCTCGCCGGGTTTATCGTGCCGCGTATCTTGTTGTCGCCCGAGCCGCGGAACTCCACGCGCCGCCCCTGATCCCGGATCACATAGGACGAAGCGGAGATGGTTCCAAGCGGGCCGGACCCTTCGACGCCCTTCGACCCGGTCACGATGCCGGTCGAGGTGTCGACCACGGCCTCGGGCGTGACCAGCACAAAGCCCGATCCGCCGTCCGAGATGCGCACGTGCGGGCCGATGGTCACGACCTTCTTCGCCTCGTCGTAAACGCCGCCGTCCGCCGTCAGCTCGGTCACCTTGCGGCCGCCGAGATTGAGCCGCAGGACAGGGCCGATCAGGCGGAACTGGCCCGTGTTCGGGTCGCGCACCGCCCCCTTGGCGCCGATGACGAAGCTGCGGCCCTCGGCGTCCTGGCCGTGGAACATGGGGTTGTCGAGGCGGATCTCGCGGCTCTGGCCCGCCTTGCGCTCGACCCCGGACATGACGCTGCGCAGGGCGATCCAGCTGACCGTCCCGCCCGCCAGCACGATGATCAGAACCGGCAGGACCCGCCGCAGCAGCCGGATGCGTTGCGAGCGCTGGCGAAAGGCGAGCGCGGTCGCAGCGACCCGCGCCTCGTCGTCGCGCTTGCCGGCCTCGACCGCATCGGAATTCTGGGCGGGATCAGGCATGGGCGAAGATGTCGACCTCGTCCCAGCCGGCGAGGTCCAGCCGTGAGCGGGTCGGCAGGAAGTCGAAACAGGCGCGCGCCAGTTCGGCCCGGCCCTCGCGCTCCAGCATGGCGTCCAGCTTCGCCCGGGCCGCGTGCAGGTACA
>JBBRFV010000304.1:0-2146 GCA_038241335.1 Caulobacterales bacterium
CACCTCCATATTGCCGGTGTCCGGAGCGCTGCAGTTGAACACCTCGGCCGACCACAGGGCTCGGCCCATCAGTTCGGCCAGCGGCGCATATTCGAGGTTGGTCAGGCCCGCGCCGTGCTCGCCGGGCAGGAACATGTTCCACAGGCCGGCCTCGCGGGCCTGCGCCTTCATCTGCTCCATCGCGGCTGGTTGGCGCGTGTGATCCTCGCGGACCTCGGCCCTGTACTCCGCTTCGCGCGGCAGGACCTTGTCGTCCATGAAGCGGCGCACCCGGTCCTGCCAATGCAGGGCCTTGTCACTGGGACGGAAATCCATGGTCGAGCTCCAATGCGAAAACGGCGCGACCCCGTTGGAGCCGCGCCGTGGAAATCAGTCTGTCGCCTGACGCCTCAACCCTTCAGCAGCGGCGCGAGCTTCTGGGCGATCATCATGTCGCCGGCGATCTTCAGCTTGCCCTGCATGAAGGCCATCATCGGGTCCAGCTGGCCGGCCGACAGGGCCATGAAGTCGTCCCAGGTGATCGAGACGGTGGCGTCGGCCGGCTTGTCCTCATTGGTCACCGAGTTCGGGACTGAGGCGCCGTCGATGTAGATCTTGCCGGTGTCGCCAAGGTCGATCTTCACGGTCTTGCCCAGACCGGAGTTGTCGCCGACGCGGCCGCGAATGTGTTCGGTGACGGAAGCCAGATCGGCCATGAGCGTCTCTCCCTGAGGACGGTTGAGGCTTCGACCTAGACCGCGCGCCGGGTCCTGCCAAGATCACCCGGGGTCAAGTTCGCGTTCCACAGACCGACGGCGCAGGAACCAGGTCCGGCGCGGCGAGGTTGTTCCGGACAATGGGGGAACCGCCATCAGACGGAGGACGGATCGTGATCACCTACCAGGTCGGCTATCTGATTGGCAGCCTCGCGAAGGACTCGATCAACCGCAAGCTGGCCCGCGCCTTGATCAAGCTGGCTCCTGAAAGTCTCCAGTTCACCGAGATCCCGTTCAAGGACCTGCCGCTCTACAGCTACGATTACGACGCCGACTATCCCGAGGTGGCCCGCACCTTCAAGGCCGCCATCGCCGACTGCGACGCGATCCTTTTCGTGACCCCGGAATACAACCGCTCCATCCCCGGTGGGCTGAAGAACGCTATCGACTGGGCCAGTCGCCCGTACGGCACCAACTCGTTCGCCCGCAAGCCGTCAGCCGTAATCGGCGCGAGTCCTGGTGCGATCGGCACCGCCATCGCCCAGCAGAGCCTGCGCAGCGTCCTGAGTTTCTGCGACGCGCCGCAGATGAACGCGCCGGAGGCCTATATTCAGTTCACGCCGGGGCTGATCAACGACCAGGGCGACGTCACTGTCGCTTCGACCGAGGCCTTCCTGCGGACCTATATGGAAGAGTTCCACGTCTTCGTGGCCAGGGTCCTGTCGGTCCTGCCGCGAGGCGCCTAGGCGGACGAAGGTTCTGGCGGAGACGCAGGGATTCGAACCCTGGGTACCCCTTACAGGGTACGACGATTTAGCAAACCGTTGCCTTCAGCCACTCGGCCACGTCTCCGGCAGGCGGCGTGATTAGCCGAGCGCGCGGATCGGTGCAACGGGGTTTGCGCGGTCTGGCGTTAACGCGACAGTGAGAGCGGATGTGCAGGGTGTCCGGGAACTCCCCGCGCGAGCCCCATGACCGAAGCCGCCAGCCGACTGTCACACGAGGCGTCCTCCGCATCCGCCGGAACCCCTGACGTGCCCGGCCTGCAGGCCTTGGCCGCCGCTATGGCTCGTCATCCCGCCGAACCTGCGGCGAACGGCGCAGCCCGACGCGGTCCCTTCCGCCCCGAAGTCTGGCTGAACGCGCGCCAGCGGCACGCATCGCGTCTGGCGGTGCACTATTTCCGGACCTTCGACGTGCTGGCCGTCGTCGCTGTCACCCTGCTGTGCGCCTGGGCCGCAGCGCCGGGGCAGTTGATCCACGCCGCCGTGTCCGACGTCCTGCCGTTCGGTCTCGGCGCGGCCACCGTGCTGGGCCTGATGCGGTCCCTGGGGCTGTACCACTTCAGCCGCGGTCAGAAGGTCAGCCTGCACCTCGCCTCGGTCGCCGGCGTCGTCGGCGCGGGCGCGGCCGTCGCCCTGGGCGCCGAACTCGTCCTGCGCGGCGGGCAG
>JBBRFV010000305.1:0-2127 GCA_038241335.1 Caulobacterales bacterium
CCCTCACCTCGACGAGCAACGCAAGACGGCTCTTGCTGCGCTTAATCAAGCAGAGACCCGCAGGCGTGAAGCTATCGCGGAGGTGAACTCGCTCACGCAACGCGAAGCGGCAAGCAATACCGTCGCTGGACGGCCTGTTCATCGTGGGCTTCACGCCGATCGTCATGCGGCTGTGGGCCAATCAGGCGGCCAAGGGGACCGAGCCCAGCGACCTGGCCAAGATCGGCTGGGGCAGCGTGATGGGGGCGGCGGGCATGGGCTGCCTGATGATCGCCTCGCTGATCTTCGCGGCCGGCGGCAAGCCCAGCCTGCTCTGGAGCGTCGCCTGTTTCGCCCTGTTCGGCCTGGGCTTCATCTTCCAGTGGCCAACGACGCTCGCCCTATGTTCCCGCGCCGCCCCGGCGGCCATCGGCGGGGTGATCATGGGCGTGGCCTTTCTGACCGCCTTCGTCTCCAACTATCTCTCGGGCTGGCTGGGCGGCTTCTACGAGAAGATGACCCCGTTCAACTTCTGGGGCCTGCACGCGGCGATCAGTCTGGCTGGGGCCGTCGGAATCCTGCTGTTCATCCGGCCGCTCAACAGGATCCTTCAGCCGACGCCGAGCTGAGCCCAGATGGCGGTGGGGTCGAAATAGGGCCGTTCGGCGACGATCTTGTCGCTGTCCTTGGCGAACTCGAAGGCCGCTGCCATGCGGATGCGGAAGGTCTTGCCCGTCGCCGGGTAGTCCTTGCCCTGGATGCGCAGCGGCCCCAGGTGCGTCCCCATCAGCCAGAACTCCACGAACACCGTGTCGGCGTCCTGATGCAGGGCGATGACCTCGTTGGACTGATCCGGGAACGGGGTGCGCGAGCGGCGGAAGTATTCCATCACCGCAGCGTCGCCCTCCATCACCGTGCCCTGGCCGTAGAGCTCGTAGCGGGGGGTGACGAAGGTCTTCAGCACCGCTTCGAAGTCGAGTTCGGTCTCCAGCCGCATGTGGTCACGGACGGTCTTCTCGCGGGCGGCGCGCAGGTCCATCGCTACTCGACTCCGTCTAGAACGATCATGCCCTACCGCGGCTGGACGGGCCGGCGCACGGTGATGGTGTTAGCGGGCATGTTGGACATCACCTCCAGACGCTGCAGCTCGGCCACGGCGGTCTTGATCATGTCCTCGGCCTGCGCCTCGTCGGCGGCGATGTTGCAGCCTGCCAGTTCGCCGTCCTTGAAGATGGCGATGATCATCGGCAGGCCCTCGGAGGGGGCCGGATAGATGGCGCCGTGGATGCGTGCGGCCATGTCAGGTCTCCTGGGTGGGGGTTTGGCCGTCGAGAACGGTAAGTTTGCCCACGACGAGGTCGTCGATCTGCAGGCGCTTGATGCGTGCCCGACCGACCGCCAGACGGCCAATAGCCAGGGCGCCGACGGCCACGGCTCCCACCGCCAGGGCGCCGAGCGCGAAGGACCCGAGGGCCACGGCGCCCACCGCGCCCGCGCCCGCCGCCCCGGCCGACAGCGCCCGGGGGCGAACGGCGACGACGACAGGCAGGCGGGAGGCGGTCTTCCTCACCGGTCCTTCTCGCGCTCGCCGATGGCGGCCTGGGCCGCGGCCAGGCGGGCGATCGGCACGCGGAAGGGCGAGCAGCTCACATAGTCCAGGCCGATCTTCTCGCAGAAATCGATGGAGGCCGGGTCGCCGCCATGCTCGCCGCAGATGCCGAGCTTGATGTCGGGACGGGTCTTGCGGCCGCGCTCCACGGCGATGCGGATCAGGTCGCCGACGCCTTCCTGGTCGAGGGTCACGAAGGGGTCGCGCTCAAAGATGCCCTTGTCGATATAGGCGCCCAGGAAGCGGCCGCTATCATCGCGGCTGATGCCGAAGGTGGTCTGGGTCAGGTCGTTGGTGCCGAAGGAGAAGAACTCGGCATGCTCGGCCAGGTCGTCGGCGCGGATGGCGGCGCGGGGTAGCTCCACCATGGTGCCGACCCGGTAGTCGATGGTGACGCCCTTCTCGGCGGCCATGCGCACCAGTTCGCCGACACCCTCGATGTCGATGCTGACGAAGGGATCGCGCTCGATGATGCCCTTCATCCTGTAGGTTTCGAGGAACGTCGCGGCGTCGTCGCGCGAAATGCCAAAGGTCGTTTG
>JBBRFV010000306.1:0-2087 GCA_038241335.1 Caulobacterales bacterium
GGTGAAAGGGTGGGGTAAGAGCCCACCGCGTGCCTGGCAACAGGGACGGCATGGCAAGCCCCGCCTGGAGCAAGACCGAATAGGGACGTCGCGCGGTTTCGACCGCAGGGCTCACCGCCCGAGGCGTCCGGGTAGGTCGCGAGAACCCCTCAGCAATGGCGGGTCCAGAGGAATGATCGTCGCCGCTCTTCGGGGCGGAACAGAACCCGGCTTACAGGCCGTCTGACATTATTTTTTCAGGGCGCTAACGCTCGCCGCGCGGCGGCCCGCTGCTTGAGCGCGGTCTCCTCCCTGTCGCGAAGCGATGGGGGAGGTGGCGCGGCGAGGCTTCGCGCCGCGACGGAGGGGTTGTCGACCACCTACGCGGACGGAGCCCCTCCACCACGCTTCGCGCGGTCCCCCTCCCCATCGCTGCGCGACAGGGAGGAGACGGAGCGCCGTTAACCTTTCCGACCGAAGCGCGGCGCAGAATGATCCACAGCCTGTCTATACTTTCGATGTTCCGTGTATGTTCTCGACGTTACAGGTCTGCTGCCGGCAATTCTGGTTAATCAGCGTCAACTAATCCCATTGAGACCCATTTGATCCCATGCTATCCCAGTCGCTGAGCTGGGGTACGGATTGCGCCGGGTGGCGTTCACAGGATCAGAGGGGCGGACCTGAGGGTCCGAGATGGGGCAGGGCGTGTTTCTCTCGACCTATGAGAAACAACTGGACGGCAAGCGCCGCCTGCTGATCCCGCAGGAGTTCCGCACCGCCGACAACGGCGCCGAGCACGGCGTCTTCTGCTTCTTCGCCCTGGCCGACGATTGCCTGGAAGCCGGCGGCGACCGACTGATGGCCGAATATGTCGCCCGTATCGAGGCTCTGCCGTTCGGCAGCGACAAACGCACGGCCCTTGAAGAGACCTTCTACGCCGGCCAGCGACCGCTTTCGTACGACGGCGGCGGCCGCATCACTCTGCCCGAGAGCCTGTGTCAGGACGCCGGCCTGGGCGAGGACGTGGTCATCATCGGTCTGGGCGCGCGCTTCCAGATCTGGGACCGCGCCCGCTGGAACGCCCGCAAGGACGCGCGTCGGACCCTGGCCCGGCAAGTCATCACGGGCCAGAACGGATCGGGGGAGGACGCATGAGCGCCCACGCCCCCGTCCTGCTGGCCGAGGTGCTTGAGGCGCTGAAGCCGCAACCGGGCGACGTGATCATCGACGCCACCTTCGGGGCCGGCGGCTACACACGCGCCATCCTGGCCCGCGGGGCGACGGTGATCGCCCTCGACCGCGATCCGACGGTGCAACCGCACGCCGACGCCGTCGCCCACGACTACCCCGGTAAATTCCAGCTGGTCCGCACGCCCTTCTCAGGCCTGGCGGAGGCCTTCGCCGACAGCGGCAAGGCGAGGCTGGACGGGGTGGTGTTCGACATCGGCGTGTCGTCGATGCAACTGGACCAGGCCGAGCGTGGCTTCTCCTTCATGCGTGACGGGCCGCTGGACATGCGGATGTCGGATGAGGGTCAGACGGCGGCCGACATCGTCAACACCTGGGACCACGGGCCGATGGCCCATATCTTCAAGCTCTATGGCGACGAGCGCCAGTCGGGCCGGGTGGCCACCGCCATCCTGCGCCGTCGCGTCGAAGCGCCGTTCGAGCGCACCCTCGACCTGGCCGCCGTGGTCGAGAAGGCCCTGGGCGGACGTCGCGGGGCCCCGATCCATCCGGCCACCCGGGTGTTCCAGGCCCTGCGCATCGCCGTCAACGACGAGCTGGGCGAACTGCGCGCCGGGCTGGAGGCCGCCGAAGCCGCGCTGGCGCCCGGCGGCCGCCTCGCCGTGGTCACCTTCCATTCGCTGGAGGACCGCATCGTCAAGGCCTTCCTGACCGAGCGCACCGGCAATGCGCCCGGCGGCTCGCGCCACGCCCCGGTGGCCGTCGACACCCGCAAGCCCAGCTTCACCCTGTCGTTCAAGGGCGCTCATGAGGCCGGTCAGGACGAGCTGGGGTCCAATCCTCGCGCCCGGTCCGCCAAGCTCCGCGCCGCCGTGCGCACCGACGCGGCTCCATGGGGCCCAATCGGGGGGAGGATCGCC
>JBBRFV010000307.1:0-2067 GCA_038241335.1 Caulobacterales bacterium
GATGTCCGCCACCATCCGGTCGCGGACCGCGTCCGGCGCCTGTTCCACGCGGAAGCGCAGACGGGTGAGGGGCGTGCGCAGGTCGTGGGCGATGGCGGCCACGGTCTGGGTGCGCTGGCGCATGTGGGCGCGCAGCTTGGCCTGCATGTCGTTGAAGGCGTGGATGGCGGTGCGCACCTCGCTGGGCCCGGTGGCGGCGAGGGGCTCGGCGTCCGGGTCGGCGCCCAGTCGCTCTGCGGCCTCGGCGAAGACGCGGATCGGTCGGGCGAGGCGGCGCGCCATCCACCAGACCATCGGCGCCAGCAGCAGCATGGAGATCAGCAGCGCCATCAGCATGCGGTGCTGCCATGGCGACAGCAGGCCATGGGGTGGTTCGACGACGGCCCAACGGCCGTCCGGCTGTTTCAGCGCGGCCGAGAAAGGGGCGAAGGTCAGGCGATCGGCCATGATGGTCAGGTCGCCTGGCGGGGCCTTCAGGGTGAAATGGCGGCTCTCGCCCCCGGTGAGCACCCGGGTCTCAACGTGGATCTCTCCGGACAGGTGGCGGGCCATGGTCTCGGCGTGACCCGGCGACCCGGAGCCGCCGCGCATGAAGATGAAATTCTGCGCGCCTGGGCCGCCGGGGCCGGGACGGCGGCGAGGCAGGTCGATCCAGACCCGCACATCGGCGCGAGAGACCTCCAGACGCTGGGCCAGAGCCGCGGCGATGACGTTATCCAGTTCGCCCGGCGAGGGACCGGTCCGCGGCAGTTCGGCGGACAGTCGCCGCTTGAGCGCCCGGCCGTCGGCGGTCTCGGCCGGATGGCCGCGCAGGGCCTCGGCGGCGGCGGCGACGCTGAAGCCCGCAGGTCGAGGGTCCGGGGCCAGCACGACCACGCCGAAGGCCACGGCCTGGCTCATGACCACCGCCAGCACAGCCAGGGCGGCGACCTGGACCCAGACCGGCAGGGACGAGGGCCGCTTCATGCCAGGGGTCCGCCGGCGTGGCGCTCGACCTTGACGTCGAACATATAGCCCTCGCCGCGCAGGGTCTGGATCAGGTCGAGGCCGGAGCCATCGTCCAGCTTCTTGCGCAGGCGGCTGATGCAAACGTCGATGGCGCGGTCGAATACGTCGGCGTCGGCGTTGCGCGCCCGCTCCAGCAACTGGTCGCGGGTCAGCACCCGACGCGGACTCTGGGCGAAGGCGCGCAGCAGGGCGAACTCGCCCGCCGACAGGGCGACGATCTGCCCGTCGGGGCGCGACAACTCCCGCCGCAACAGGTCCAGCCGCCAGCCGGCGAAGGTCAGGGCCGGCCCCTCGGACGCGGTCGCCTCGCGCGGTCGCCGCAGCACGGCCCGCACTCGGGCCAGAAGCTCGCGCGGATTGCAGGGCTTGGACAGATAGTCGTCGGCGCCGAGCTCAAGGCCGATGATCCGGTCGGTGTCCTCGCCCATGGCCGACAGCATGACGATGGGCGGTCCCTTGCCCGCCATGCGGCGGCAGACCGACAGGCCGCCCTCGCCCGGCATCATCACATCCAGCACGATCAGGTCGGGAGTCCGGGCGGCCATGGACCGGTCCATCTCGGCCGCCGACCCCGCGCCTTCGACCTCGTAGCCGTGCTGGGCGAGATAGTCGGTCAGGACCTCGCGGATGCCGGGGTCGTCGTCGACGACGAGGATGCGAGGGGCGGCGTCAGGCTGCATGGGACCCTTATGGCGAGCGCGCGTCGCGGCGTCATTTCAGCGCTGCAACAAATCCGCCGTTCGCTGAAACATGACGGCAAACTCACCGTGGTCCAAGGTCTGACCGTTTCACGGAGTCGATAGACCGATGCTGACCCTGCTCGCCCTCTCCGCCGTCCTGCTGCAGGACCCGCCCGCGCCGCCGGCCCCGCCGCCGTCGATGGAGACCCGCGTCATGATCCTGGGCGGCCCCGGTGGTCCGGGCGGCCCGGGCCACCTCGACAAGGACGGCGACGGCCAGGTGTCGCGCGAGGAATTTTCTGCTCCGATGAACGACGCCTTCGCCCGCATGGACAAGGACGGCGACGGCCGCCTGTCGGCCGAGGAACTGGCCGCGGGA
>JBBRFV010000308.1:0-2061 GCA_038241335.1 Caulobacterales bacterium
GGGCCGGGGCGATGTCGGAATGGCCCAGGATGCGCGAGTCTGAGATCATCCAGCGCGAACGCACGTCGGCCAGCAGGTTGATCACCGAGGCCACTTGCGCGTCGGGAAAGTCGCGATAGCCAAACTCGTGGCCCGGATTGACGATCTCGATGCCGATCGAGGCCGAGTTGATGTCCTTGACGCCCTTCCAGAACGCGGCCCCGGCGTGCCAGGCGCGACGCTCTTCGGCCACCAGGCGGAAGATCCGGCCATCTTCCTCGACCACATAGTGGGCCGAGACCTTGGCCTCTGGATCGCGCAGACGCGCGATCGCGCCCTCGCCGGTTTCCATACCCGTATAGTGCAGGATCACGCTGTCGGGCACGGCCTTGCGAGCGTCGAAATTGGGCGACGGGGCCTCGATCAGGGACAAGGTCATTGGGCGCGGTTCCGAATGGACATCAGCAGCGGCATCACCTGGTTCTTGCGCAGGGCGATGACCAGCACACCGATCAAGGCCAGGGTCGCGCCGATGCCCATCTTCAGGTCGAAATGGTCGTGGGTGATCAGCACGCCCAGGCCGATGGTCATCAGCGGCGTCATCAGGGTCAGGGGCGCGATCAGATTGGCTTCATAGCGCTGGATCAGGCCGTAATAGGCGGTGTGGCCGACCACCGAGACGACCAGGGCGGAAAACACCACCGCCGCCACGAACGGCCAGCCGGCGTGCAGGGCCGCGCCGACCGCGCCCGGCTCGGTCACCGCGCTCAGCAGCATCAGCGGCCAGACCGAGCAGAACCCGACCCAGGCCTGGAACTGCAGCGGTTTGACGCCGTCGATCTGTTTCATCATCACCGCGCCCAGCGACCCGGTCAGGGCGGCGGCGGCGACCAGCCACAGGCCCGGCGACAGCTGCAGGCCATGCGGGCTCCACATCACCACCACCGCGCCCGACAGGGTCAGGGCGATCCCCAGGCCGCGCTTCCAGCGGACGCGCTCGCCTAGCATCAACATCGACAGGATGGTCGTGAACGGCACGCCCAGCTGAATGATCACCGAGGCCGCCGACGGTGAGGCGGTCTTGAAGCCCATGAACAGCAGCGCAAAATTGCCCGCCCCCATCAGCAACGCCACGGCGATGATCCGCCAGGTAGGGCGCGGCGCGGGCAGCAGCCAGGGCAAGGTGGCCAGGGCGACCAGCGCAAAACGCACCGACGCATAGAACAAGGGCGGCACGCCCCAGTGGGCGACCACGATCTTGGAGATGATGTTGTTACCGGCCCAGACCAGACAGATCAGGATCAGGACGCCGAAATCGCGCAGGTTCATGGCCTTCGCATACGCGCCCGCGACCGGGGTGCCAATGAAAACCGGCGTCTTTAAGCTCACGGCAGGTTGACCTTGGGTTCAAACAACCGTTTGCTGGTAAACGCTGATCAGATAAAAATGCCCGACATGCGCAAAGCCGGGCCTCAGGGGCAGGTAATACTATGGCGAACGAGCATGTCGACGTCCTGATCGTCGGGGCCGGCCTTTCGGGGATCGGCGCGGCCTATCACCTGCAGGCCAATTGCCCGGGCAAGACCTATGCGCTCCTCGAAGGTCGCGCGGCGATCGGCGGCACCTGGGACCTGTTCCGCTATCCCGGCATCCGCTCCGACAGCGACATGTACACGCTGGGCTATTCGTTCAAGCCATGGACGGCCGCCAAGGCCATCGCCGACGGCCCCTCGATCCTGAACTATGTGCGCGAGACCGCCGCCGAGTACGGAATCGACAAGAAGATCCGCTATGGCCACCAGGTCAAACGCGCCAGCTGGTCGACCGACACCGCGACCTGGACGCTCGAGGCCGAGCACGAGGGCAAGACCGTCACCCTCACCTGCAGCTTCATCTATATGTGCGCAGGCTATTACAACTATGCGTCCGGCTACACGCCCGACTTCCCGGGCGTTGAGCAGTTCAAGGGCCGGATCGTCCATCCGCAGCAATGGCCCACCGATCTGGACTATGCCGGCAAGTCGGTCGTCGTGATCGGCAGCGGTGCCACGGCCGTGACCCTGGTGCCGGAAATGGCCAAGA
>JBBRFV010000309.1:0-2020 GCA_038241335.1 Caulobacterales bacterium
TAGGCTTCGATCATCGGCCGGCCGAACGGGCGCAGGTGGTAGCCGGCGGTGTCGGCCGTATCGGTCCGACCCCACATCTGGCTGTCGGGCGGAAAGTCTTCGGCGCCGTCGACGGCCATGTGCAGCTTTGACGCCAGACCGAGTGGCACGCCCGACGCGGCCTCCAGCAGGTCGGGGACGGGCGGCTCGATACGGATCGTCTCTGCGGCGATCAGGCCGGTGGGCACGGTGAGGATGACGACCCGCGCTTGCATGCGTCCCCCGGCGGTCTCCAGCCGCAGCGTCGGGCCCGACCGGTCGATGCGGCTGACCGGACAGTTCAACGCCACTGGGGCGTCAGCGCCGAGGTCGGCGACCAGTCGGCCGTAGCCTTCGGTCACGCGCCAGTTCACCCCGGTGTCTCGATAGGCGTCGTAGTCGCGGATCGATACGGCGGAGAAACGCGCGCCGTGCAGGGCGCCGGAGATGGCGTCGATGCGGGGGTTCCAGCGCCCGCCAGACTCGAACAGGGCCGAGGCCGGGCCGTCCTCGCCGCGCGCCGCCGCCTGTTCGACGCGGTCCTCGAAGGCGGCGAAGGCGGCGCCGAACCCGGCCCGGTCCGCCGCCGACATCTCGTGATTGAAGGCCTGACTGCGCCACGGCGGCGGGGTGCGGTCGATATTGAACCCCGCAGCCTGACCCAGCCGGGCCAGGACGTTTTCGTCGGCCGAATGCAGCCAGCCGCAACCCATGTCGAGGGCGGCGTCCTCGCGCTCAATTGTATGCGCCCGGCCGCCGATGCGGTCGCGCGCCTCCAGCACCACGAGGTCCAGCGGCCGGTCGGCCAGAAGGCGGGCGGCGGCCAGTCCGGCGGCGCCGGCGCCGATCACGGCGACATCGACCTGGGCGGGCAGGCGCATGGAGGGTTTCATCCGGTGACAACGAGCCGAAACATCACGTGTTCACCGCATTGCACAATGCGTTATTGATTTTTGGACAATAGCGTCCATTTATGCGCCGCCCTCCCCCACGCGCCTCCGGTATCGAACGCAATGACCCTGACCCCCGCCCACAAGAAACGCCTGCCGCTGATCGTCGCCGCCGTTGTCGCCTTGGGGCTGATCGTGGGCGGCGTCATCTGGTGGCAGGGCAAGCAGCGCTGGGAGGCCACCGACAACGCCTTCGTCGCCGCCGACACCACAGAGGTCAGCCCACAGACCGACGGCTATGTGGTCGAGGTGCTGGTGCGCGACAACGAGCGGGTCGAGGCCGGCCAGGTTCTGATCCGGCTGGACGACGCCGACGCCAAGGCCAAGCTGGCCGCAGCCGAGGCCAATCTCGCCGCGGTCACGGCGGGCGTGGACAACGTCGACGCCCGCGCCGCCCAGGAGCAGGCGATGATCGCCTCGCGCGCCGCCGCCGTGTCGCAGGCCCAGGCCCAGGCCAACCTCGCCCGCCAACAGGTGGTCCGCTACGGCCAGCTGGCCCAGCAGGGCTGGGTGTCGCAGCAGCGTATCCAGACCGAACGCGCCGGAGCCCAGACGGCTGAGGCTTCCGTCGCCCAGGCCCAGGCAGCCCTCGTCGCCGAACAGCGCACCGCCGGCGTGCTCGGCTCGACCCGCAGCCAGAGCGTCGCCTCGGTCGAACAGGCGCGCGCCGCCGTCGATCAGGCCCGGCTGGCGCTGGACCGCACCGTGATCCGCGCGCCCGTCGCCGGCGTCGTCGGCGCGCGCGGCGTCCGCGTCGGTCAGTACGTCCGTCCGGGCGGTCAGATCCTGTCGATCGTGCCGCTGGGCGACGCCTATATCGTCGCCAACTTCAAGGAGACCCAGCTGTCTCGCCTGCGTCTCGGCCAGACGGTCGAGATCAAGGCCGACGCCTTCCGGGGCCAGACCCTGACCGGGCATATCGACAGCTTCGCCCCGGCCACGGGCTCGGAGTTCGCCCTGATCCCGGTCGAGAACGCCGTCGGCAACTTCACCAAGATCGCCCAACGCCTGCCCGTGCGGATCGCCGTCGATCGCGGCGGCCCCCTGGCCGG
>JBBRFV010000310.1:0-1958 GCA_038241335.1 Caulobacterales bacterium
GCGACTGGATGCGCCGGCGACGCCAGAGGCGATCCTGATGGCGGTCGAGGACGTCAAGGCGAGGGCGGCCGCGTCATGAGCAACTGGGCCCGCGCCGCCCTGGCGCGAATCGAGCACAACGACCCCGCCGCCCTCGTCACCGTCCTGGCCACCGAGGGCTCGGCCCCGCGCGAGGCCGGGACCAAGATGGTGGTCTGGGAAGGCGGGCAGTCGGGCACGATCGGCGGCGGCAATCTGGAGTTTCGCGTCGCCAGCCAGGCGCGGCTGATGCTGACCGGCTCGCAGGCCAGCTTCGCCATCCAGGACTATCCGCTGGGGCCGCTGCTGGCCCAGTGCTGCGGCGGCCGCGTGCGGCTGCTGATCGAGCGGGTCGAGGCCGCCAGCCGCGACTGGCTGACCGACGTCGCCCGCCGGATGGACGCAGCCCAGCCGTTCGAGGTGCGCACGCGCTTCAACCCGGGCCTGCTGACCAAGACCGTCGCGCCCATAGCCGCGATGTCCGACGCGCCGCCGGTCAGCCTGTCTGGCGCCGTGGCCACGACGCGCGGCGCCCGCCCCACGCTGGGCGACGAGCTGGTCGAGCGCAACGACGCCCCGCGTCCGCCGCTGCTGGTCTTTGGTGCCGGCCATGTCGGACAGGCCGTCGCCCGCGCCTTCGCGCCGCTGCCGTTCAAGCTGTCCTGGTTCGACAGCCGACCCGAGACGGCCGACATCCCCGGCGTCACCGTGGCCGAACCCGCCGAGATGGCCGCCGCCGCCATGGGGGCGAGCGGCGACGCCTATGGCCTGATCTTCACCCACGACCACGCCCTCGACTATGCCCTGGCCTCGGCTGGACTGGCCGGCGGCGGGTTCGGCTATCTGGGTCTGATCGGCTCGAAGACCAAGCGCGCCCGGTTCATGAGCCGGCTGCGCGACGATGGCTTCTCCGAAGCGGCGCTCACCCGCCTGACCTGTCCGATCGGTCTGCCACATCTTAAGAGCAAGGCCCCCGAGGTGATCGCCGTCTCGGTGGCCGCTGACCTGCTGATGCGGCTGGAAGCGGCTCGACTTTCCAACGACGAGGACCTGGCCGTTGCAAGCCTATAGGGCGTCGATCCTCCACCTGCTGGACAATCCAGTGAAGGATGGGCCGACGAAGAACGAGGAGGCCATCGCCTTCCACGAAGACGGCCTGCTGCTGGTCGAGGACGGCCATGTCGTGGCCTGCGGCGACTATGCGGGCCTGCATGCGCTGTTGGGCGACACGCCGGTCGAGGACCTGACCGGCAAGCTGATCACTCCCGGCTTCATCGACACCCACATCCACTTCCCGCAGGTCGACATCATCGCCGCCCATGGCGCGCAGCTGCTCGACTGGCTGGAGCAGCACACCTTTCCGGCAGAGGCGGCCTTCGCCGATCCTGGCCATGCCGCACAAGCCGCCGAGTTCTTCATCAAGGAGCTGCTGCGCAACGGCACCACGACGGCCCTGGTGTTCGGCTCGGTGCACAAGGGTTCGGTCGAGGCGCTGTTCGGGGTGGCGCTGCAGCGCGACATGCGGCTGATCGCCGGCAAGGCGCTGATGGACCGCCATGCGCCCGACGGCCTGACCGACACCGTCGAGTCCAGCCGCGCCGACATGGAAAGCCTGATCGCCGATTGGCACGGCAAGGGCCGGCTGGGCTATGCCGTCACCCCGCGCTTTGCGATCAGCTGCAGCGACGCCCAGCTTACGATGGCCGGCGCGGTGCTGGCGGCCCATCCCGGCGTCTGGATGCAGACCCACCTGGCGGAGAACCCGCGCGAGATCGCCGAGACCGCCGCGCTGTTCCCGGACGCCGCCGACTATCTGGACGTCTATGACCGCTTTGGCCTGGTCGGGCCCCGCTCGGTGTTCGCGCACTGTGTCCACCTGCAGGGCGAGGCCTTTCAGCGGCTGGCGGCGGCAGGGGCGGCGGTGGCGTTCTGCCCGAGCT
>JBBRFV010000311.1:0-1952 GCA_038241335.1 Caulobacterales bacterium
AATGCGGAAGTCGCCCCTGGCGCTCGGGACCAGGGTCCCGTCGATCCAGGCCTGGTGTTCGGCGACCGCAGCCTTGGCGGCCGTGGCGGCGGCCGTCAGGCGGCCCAGGTCGGCGGCGGGCAGGTCGGTCGCCAACCCGGCGATCTGATCGATCAGGCCCGCGACGCCGCCGTTCTGTTTCGAATAGGTCTGGGCGTGGATGTCGGGGACGCGGGCGGGGTCGATGGCGGCGCGGGTGCCCGCCAGCATGGCGGGCAGCTTTTCCATCCGTGCGGTGGCCGAACGCAGCCGGTCGGGCAGGGGGGCGAATTCGCGGGCGATCAGGCTGTAGAAGGCCCCGCCGGCGGCGCTGTTGTGGATCAGCGGGTCCCAGGCCCAGGACTGGTTGACCTCATTGGCCCAGATATCGCCCTTCAGGCTGGTTTCCAGCAGGGCGGCGTCGACCTGGTTGGCGCGCGACAGGCCGGCGCGGGGAAGGGCGTCCAGGCGGGCCAGGAGCGCGTGGTTCAGCGCCGCGCGAGCGGCCCAGCCGGCCGGCGACAGGTCGGGCATGTCGCTGTCGAAGCGGTGTTCGCCGGTCCCGGTCGCGGAGGCTGGATCGAGGCGGAAGCCCTCGATCAGGGCCGTCTGGCCCAGCGCCTCGAAAACGGCGTCGGGACCCGAGGCGGCCGTTTCAGCGGCGAAGGCGGGAAGGGGCGTGAACATCGCCGCACCCATCATCAGGGCGGAACGGCGGGACAGATCAGTGAACATGGAGGCCTCCGGCGCAAGCGCGACGGGAGGCATCCTGACCATGGCCGCGCGGGGCGCAAGCCCCCTTGCAGGAGGGTCTAGGCGGCCTTGTCGGGCAGGGCGGTCTGGTGACCGGTGACCGGGGCTTCCTTCTTCTTCGCCGGGGCGCGCTTCTTGACCGCGGCGCCGGTCGGCTTCTCAAGCACCCGGCGAGCGATCTCGGCGTCGATCAGGGGAACGATGTCGGCGGCGGTGGCCATCTGCACCGGGGAACCGCCGGCGGACAGACGCACGGCGTTCAGGCGCAAGGCCTTCAGGTCGGGATCGGTCATGGACGGGATCATGTCGGCCAGCGGGGTCATCGGCGTCTCCTGAAACTGAAAAGCAGTCGGGCCGGCGCCTGTTCGGCAGCCGGCCCTCGTGTCGGTCGGGACAGGCCCGACCGGGGTCGCTTGAAACCTATTCGGCGGCCTTGAGACGGCCGGCGGATTCCTTGCCCGAACGCGAGTCGCGTTCGACTTCATAGGAAATCTTCTGGTTCTCGTTCAGGGTGCCGAGGTCCGAAGTTTCGACGGCCGAGGCGTGGACGAAAACGTCCTTGCCGCCGTCATCGGGCTGGATGAAACCATAGCCCTTGGTGGAGTTGTACCATTTCACAGTGCCGGTAGCCATTTTCAGGACCTCCGCTAGCAGTTGACCATCGGAAGTAGTCCGGGTGGCCTGTCGGGTCTGAATGGGATCGGCTTTGGACCTCGGTGCGCGATGCAAAGGGGCAGCAGCGTTTCGCAGAGAGATCGACGAGCCTCAAATGGGCGCTTTGCCGACGAATGGCAAGGGCAAACGAAAACGGCGGCGAGGACCGAAGCCCTCGCCGCCGTTCGATATCGCACCAGAAGGGCGGTAGGGCTTAGCCCTCGACCTTCAGCTGGCCAGCGGATTCCTTGCCCGAACGCTTGTCGCGCTCGATTTCGTAGGAAACCTTCTGGTTTTCATCCAGGCCGCGCAGGCCCGCGCCTTCAACGGCGGAGATGTGGACGAAGACGTCCTTGCCGCCGTCATCGGGTTGGATGAAGCCGTAGCCCTTGGTGGAGTTGAACCAGTTGACAGTGCCGGTAGCCATTTTCAGGACCTCCGTTAGCGTTGGCCCCAGGGAATAGCCCCTGCGGCCTGTCGGGTCTGAATGGAGCGGCTAGACCTCAGTGCGAAAGCAGAGGGTGGCG
>JBBRFV010000312.1:0-1943 GCA_038241335.1 Caulobacterales bacterium
TCGGCGTCGACGATCTGGAGGCGGTCGGGGGCGAACCACCGTCGCGCCCAGGCCAGCAGGAGCGGGCGTCCCGGCGGACGTACCATCCACGCCCGGTCGCGGGGCTCCCACGTGCGCCAGACAAACGGCAGGCGGGCCTTCAGCGCGTCCAGCCGGGTGGTGAACTCCTCCGCCGACCCGCCACCGAAGCGCACCTGATCGCTCGTCCGTCCGCTGACGATGCGGCACCACGGCGCCAGCGTCGGGCGCCCGGGCTCGCCGGGTTCGCCGGGCTCCGGCGCTGCCTCTGGAGCCGATCCAGATGTGGGCTCCTCGGATACCTCGTGCCACCGCGGGCGGCGGGAATGCGCGGCCGACGTTCTCTCCCGCGCTCGAACCTCAGTCACAAGTCACACCTGTTCCCCGTTGCCGAGATGCCAGTCCGGCCGTATCAGGGCTTCCATTACCACGCGACCCTCCGCCTGCGCCGGCGTTGGCAGCCCGGTCAGGTACGCCAGCGTCGGCGCGACGTCCACCTGTCGTACCTGGCGCTCGAGATGCATCCCTTGCTTGACGCCGGCGCCGCAGAGGACAAAGAGGGTGTGCTGGGAACCCCAGCCCCATTTCGCGCTTGGCAATTGATGGCCGTGTGCGCCGTCGAACTCCGGCAGCGTGGCGTAGACCACGTCGCCCACCAGTTCACCCCACATGTTGACCGCTTCGGCGTCTTCCCGCCGCAGGGCAAAGACGAAGGGGCCGTAGCCGGCGTCGGGGGCGCGATAGGTCATCAGCGCCTCGACGATCTGCCGGCGCACCTGCTCGTAGGCCTCGCCCGGCTCGACGATGCCGGTCGGCTCACGCCCTTTGAGGTTGACGAAGATGTTGACCACCCCCTGCCCGGCGGCCTTGGTCCGCGTCCAGTCGATCCCGCGGTCCCCGCTCGCGCCTTCGCCCCCCTGGCCGCGATTGGCGCCGTCCTTGTAGAAGAGCAGCCCTGCCTGTTCGAGCACGTCGTTCACGTTGGTCGTCTGATAGGTCGTCGGGGTGCCGCCATGGTCGGAGACGAGGCAGAAGACGGTGTCCTGGTCGAGCAGCGCGTCCATCAGGCGGCCGATCCAGCGGTCGCAGGCCTCGTAGGTCCGGTACATCCCCCGGTACATGCGCTCGACGACGGCTGGAGGGGCGCCGGAGATGGCATCGGACTGGGCGACAAAGAAGTGGTTGGCGTAGTCCGTGGCGTGGGTCTGGGTGAAGATCCCGGTCCAGGTTGGGCGTGTCCGAGCCAGGTGGAGGGTCACGTCCGCCTGGCGTTGGAGCTGTGCTTCGAGGCACTCGAAGTAGGTGTCGTCGTCGATCACGCCAAGGGCGTCGCGACCCGGGTTCTGCCGGAAGGGCCCGACCGCCTGGAACAGCTCCTGACCTACCTCATCCGGAAAGGTGTAGCCCGAGACCGGCCAGATCTGGGGGAAGAAGAGCTCGAGCCTGGTGGCGTCGGCAGTGAGCGCCACCAGCTTGCACTGCACGTGCCCGTCGACACCCTCGCCGGCGATGGTGAACGTCTCCGGCCAGTGCGCCGACCATTGCCCGGGGCTCAGGTCGGCCAGCACGTCGGCTCCATCCTGCGAGCGGGTGATCCGCACGCGGTCGTAGCCGGCATCAGCGGTGGCGTAGGCGAGGGCGTAATACGTCAGCGGCGTCCCCGGCCCCTTGCGCCCCATAGCCGGATGGGAGCGCTTGGTTGGCTCGAAGGTCAGCGCGGCCGCCAGTGGCACCATCGCCGAGGAAGGGAGGTTCGTCCAGCCCGAGCCGCCATTCGTCCCCTCCAGCGTCACCGGATCGTAGCGCCGGCGCTCGCGCAGCGCCGAAGGGTCGACGGCGGCCGAATCACCGGAGGCCTCTTCCTGATCTCGTCGCCCGACGGTGAAGCAGTGGTAGCCGGCGATCTGGGCGTGATTGGAGATGCC
>JBBRFV010000313.1:0-1930 GCA_038241335.1 Caulobacterales bacterium
TGGGCTGGGCCTGCTACCGCTTCGACGACGGGTCCGTGCGGTTCGTCTGCTCCTGGGCCACCACGGAAGAGGTGGTGGATGAGATTCTGCACGCCATAGCCGGCCTCTAGGTCCGGGTCCCGCCAGCCTTGCGGAACGAAGCGTGACCGCCCACGTTTGCCGCCGAGGGGCCGGGATGCGTCGTCCACAGGATCAGGAGCCAGAGGGATGAACGCGCCGATTCGAATCGATACGGCTGTCGGCGACGCCATCACCCGCTACCGCCGCGTCCGATCGGCGATGACGGATCTTGCGGCGGGTCTCACCGCCGAGGACCTGTCCGCCCAGTCGATGCCGGACTGCAGCCCCGGCAAATGGCATCTGGCCCACACCAGCTGGTTTTTCGAGGCGATGATCCTGTCGCGGGCTCCGGGCTATGTCCCCGTCGATGCGCGCTTCCAGACCCTGTTCAACAGCTATTACGAGGCTCTCGGCGCCCGGATCGAGCGGGGCGAGCGCGGTCTGATGACCCGACCGTCGCTGGACGAAGTGCTGGCCTACCGCCGCGAGGTCGACCGCCGCATGGTCGCGCTGCTGGGCGAGGACACGCTGGATGGAGCGGCGCCCTATCTGCTGGAACTGGGACTGCACCACGATCAGCAGCATCAGGAACTCTTCTTGATGGACCTGCTGAACCTGCTGTCCCGCTCGCCGCTGGACCCGGCGGCCTATGCGCGGGAGCCGCGCGCGGCGGCCCCGGCGGACCCGGTCGGGGGCGACATGCGGTTCGACGGCGGTCTGGTCGAGATCGGCCACGACGGCGGGGGCTTCGCCTTCGACAACGAGGGGCCCCGGCATCCGGTCTTCCTGCCCCCCTTCGCCCTGGCGCGTGATCTGACGACCAACGGCGACTGGATCGCCTTCATCGAGGATGGCGGCTACGCCCGGCCCGAGCTGTGGCTGTCGGATGGCTGGGCGACGGTGAAGGCCGGGGGCTGGACCGCGCCCCTTTACTGGCGCCGCGACGCGGACGGCTTCTCGGTCATGACCCTTTCCGGCCGGCGCCCGGTCGATCCGGCGGCGCCGGTGCGTCACGTCAGCTTCTACGAGGCCGACGCCTTCGCCCGCTGGGCGGGGCGGCGGCTGCCGACCGAGGCCGAGTGGGAACATGCGGTCGCCTCGCGTCCGGAGGCCTTCGCCAACGCGTTCGGGGAGGTCTGGCAATGGACGGCGTCCGCCTACGCCCCCTGGCCGGGCTTCCAGCCCACGGAGGGCACGGCGTCCGAGTACAACGGCAAGTTCATGGCCAACCAGATGGTGCTGCGGGGTTCGTCCTTCGCCACGTCCGAGGGCCATGCGCGCGTCACCTACCGCAACTTCTTCTATCCGCATCAGAGGTGGGCCTTCATGGGATTGCGACTGGCCGTCGACGCAGCCGCCGGGGCCGCCGCTACAGACGAGGACGCCGACACAGCCCTGTTCCGTCGGGAACTGGTCGAGGGCCTGTCGCAGCCGCGAAAGACCGTCTCGCCCAAATGGTTCTACGACGCCGCCGGCTCTGATCTGTTCGAAGCCATCACCCGGCTGCCTGAATATTATCCGACCCGGCAGGAGGCGGCCCTGCTGCGCCAGGTCGCCCCGGCCTGGGCGCGACGCTTCGGCTCCGACGCCGTGCTGGTCGAGTTCGGTTCGGGCGCGAGCGAGAAGACCCGGATCGTTCTCGACGCCGTGCCGGACCTGGCCGTCTATGTCCCCATCGACATCAGCCCCGACGCGCTCACGGGGGCGGTCGAGCGGTTGGCCGCGGGCTATCCGACCTTGAAGGTCGCGCCCCTGGTCGGCGACTTCCTGCATCTGGAGGGCCTGCCGCCGGGGATAGGGGAGGGCCGTCACGTGGGCTTCTTCCCGGGTTCGACGATAGGCAATCTGGACGAGACGGAGGCCACGGCCT
>JBBRFV010000314.1:0-1922 GCA_038241335.1 Caulobacterales bacterium
TGGGTTGGGCTGACTATCGCCGCGAATATCGGCGTCGATTTCTCTCTGCCCCACATCCGAAGTGAGTGACTGAAAGTCCGCTATGGGTCGGGAGTGGCCAAAGGCATCGGACCGAAAAGCGGACGTTCCCAGGCTCAGACGGCATCGCTGAATGTCGTGTTTCCGGCGCTCAGTGAATGACCGGTTCTGGCGCAAAGCAGACGCCATCCGACCGTCCTCACCTTCTCCCGAACAGCTTCTCCAGATCCGCAAGCTTCAGCTCCACATAGGTCGGCCGGCCGTGGTTGCATTGCCCTGAGTGCGGGGTGGCCTCCATCTGCCTGAGCAGGGCGTTCATCTCGGGCGCACTGAGCACGCGGCCGGCGCGGACCGAGCCGTGGCAGGCCATGGTGCCGCAGACCTCGCCCAGACGCTCTGACAACGCCAGGGCGGCGCCGTGTTCGGCGAGGTCGTCGGCGATGTCGCGGATCAGGCCCTGGACGTCCGTGTCGCCGAGCTGGGCGGGGGTTTCGCGGACGAGGACGGCGCCGGCGCCGAAGGGTTCGACGATCAGGCCCAGCTGGGCCAGTTCGTCGGCGCGGGAGACGACGCGGTCGGCCTCGGACGGGTCGAGCTCGACCACCTCGGGGGTCAGCAGGGCCTGACGGGTCACGGCGCCCTCGGCCATCTGCACCTTCATCCGCTCGTAGACCAGGCGTTCGTGGGCGGCGTGCTGGTCGACGACGACGAGGCCGTCGCTGGTCTGGGCGACGATGTAGGTTCCGTGCAGCTGGGCCCGGGCGGCGCCGAGGGGGTAGTCGATCAGGTCGGGGGCGAGGGATGAGGGATCAGGGATCAGGGATTGGGGGAATTCGCCGGGCTCGACGCGGGCGGAGCGGTCGTTGAGGCCGGGGATGAGCTGGGCGGACTGGCTGGCGGGGGCGGCCCAGCCTTGCCAGCCGCTGAAGCCCGAGGCGCTGGGGGAGGACGGGCTGTACGCGGGCTGGAAGCCGCCGGCGTGGGCGGTGAAGCCGGCGAGGGCGTCGGCGGCGACCGTGGTCGAGGCGCGGTGGCCGGCGGCGGCGAGGGCGTGGCGCAGGGCGCCGACGATCAGGCCGCGGACAAGGGCGGGGTCGCGGAAGCGGACTTCAGCCTTGGCCGGGTGGACGTTGACATCGACGTAGAGGGGATCGATGTCGAGGAACAGCACCGCCGCCGGGTGCCGGTCGCGGGCGAGGAAGTCGGCGTAGGCGCCGCGCAGGGCCCCTTGCAGCAGCCGGTCCTTCACCGGGCGGCCGTTGACGAACAGATACTGGTGGGCGGCGTTGCCCCGGCTGTAGGTCGGCAGGCCCGCGTAGCCGGTCAGGCGGACATTGTCGCGCGCCTGATCGATCAGCAGGGCGTTGGCCTCGAAATCGCGGCCCAGCAGGGCGGCGAGGCGCTTGAGACGGCCGACGTCGCCGGGATGTTCGGCCGGTAGGCGCAATGTGGTCTTGCCGTCGAGGTCGAGGGTGAAGGCGACGGTCTCATGGGCCTTGGCCTGGCGCTTGATCTCGTCCGAGATGGCCATGGCCTCGGACCGTTCGGACTTCATAAACTTCAGCCGGGCGGGGGTGGCGTAGAACAGGTCGCGCACCTCGACGCGCGCGCCGTGGGGGCCGGGGAAGCCGGCGGGGGCGACCGGTCGCTGGTCGCCGCCCTCGACGGTGATCTGATGGGCGTCGCCGCCGGAGATCGGGCGGCTGGTGATGGTCAGGCGCGCGACCGAGCCGATCGAGGGCAGGGCCTCGCCGCGAAAACCGAGGGTGGAGATGCGCAGCAGGTCGACGTCGCCGGCGTCGTCGGGCTCGAGCTTGGACGTGGCGTGGCGCTCGATGGCCAGGGCCAGCTGGTCGGCGGCCATGCCGTGGCCGTCGTCGGCGATCAGGATGCGGGTCAGGCCG
>JBBRFV010000315.1:0-1917 GCA_038241335.1 Caulobacterales bacterium
GGACTGCTCGACGGCAGCTGCGTGACTGCCACCGGACGCACCATCGGCGAAGAAGCGTCGTCGGCCGCCGAGACGCCCGACCAGCAGGTGGTGCGGCCCCTCTCCGATCCGCTGAAGCCGCACGGGGGCCTGGTGATCCTGAAGGGCAACATCGCGCCGGAAGGCTGCGTCCTGAAGGTCGCCGGGGAAGCGCGTACCCGCCACCGTGGACCGGCCCGGGTCTTCGATCGTGAAGAGGACGCCATGGCCGCCGTCACCGGGGGGCAGATCAATCCCGGCGACGTGATGGTGATCCGCTACGAGGGGCCCCGCGGTGGCCCGGGGATGCGGGAGATGCTGGGCGTCACCGGGGCCGTCGTCGGCGCCGGCCTGGGCGAGCAGATCGCCTTGCTCACCGATGGACGCTTCTCCGGCGCGACCCATGGCTTCATGGCCGGACACGTCTCCCCTGAAGCGGCCCTTGGCGGCCCGATCGCCGCCATTCACGAAGGGGACATGATCGTCCTCGACGTCGAGCAGCGCCTGCTGGCGGCCGAGCTTTCCGATGAGACCATCGCCGCGCGGATGGCCGATTGGCACGCGCCGGCGGCCCACTACACCACCGGCGTCTTCGCCAAGTACGCCGCGCTGGTCTCGTCGGCATCCCAGGGGGCCGTCACCCAGCCCACCCTCTAGCCCGTGGCCGGCGTGAGGCCGTCTAGCGGTTCGCCGCTGCGACGGCCTCCGTCAAGCCCCGGTAGCTCATGGCTACCGCTTCTTTTGGCGGGCGGGGCGACTGCGCCGTGCCGTCAAGCTCGACCATCAGCCAGCCGTCGAAACCGGCGTCTCGCAGGTCGCGCAGCATGACCGTGAAGTCGATCACGCCGCTGCCTACCGGAACGTAGCCGACGTAGCCCGAAGGGTCGTCCGCCGTTCCATCCGGGCGGCGCGTCACCGGTATCCCGCCATAGTCCTTGACGTGGACATGCCCGACCAGCTCACGGTAGCGCCGCACCACCTCGATCGCGTCGCCGCCGGCCTGGGCGATCTGCCCGGTGTCCGGACCGAAGGTGCAGGCCTGGGGGTTGAGGGCCTCGACGACCATGGCGATCTCTTCGGGGCGCTCCACCGGTGTCCCGGTATGGGGATGCAGGGCCGTGGTCAGGCCAAGCTCATCCCGAATGCGTCCCCCCAGCGTGCTCAGGGTGCGGGCCAGGCCGGCGTACTCCTGAGGCGTGTAGCTGGGCTGCTCCCGTCGCTGACAGCTGACGACGATGGTCTCGGCGCCGACTTCCTTGCTCAGTCGAGCCCACTCCAGCACCTTGGCGATGTCTTCGTCGGCCCTTGCCGGGTCGATGTAGGTGCGGGCGCAATACGAAGCGGCGTAGCGTACGCCGTGGCGATCGAGCAGATCCTTGAAGGCCGGCGCCCCGCCGGGATACTGCTCGATGACGTGGCCGAAGGTCTCGAAGGCCGGGAAGCCGATGGCCGCGAGATCGGCCACTTTCTCTTCAACCGGCTGCGTTGGCCAGGTAATCCCCGTGTGTCCGATGCGCTGCGGGTCGAGCTGTGTCATCCGACTGCCTCCGCGCTGATGCGTGTCCCCGAGTACGCGCCGCCGTGCGTCGAGGCGCGATTATCGATAGCCCGCTGCTCCCTGTCAAGGGCCACCGGGGCGCCTTCGACGGTGGCTTGACGCCCCCTCAGGCCTGCCGTACGATACGGCCGCTTTGGCCCCTTATCGATAATTCTCCAGCAGTTGCCAGGCTCGAATTTTGGCTCAAACCAGAGAGGGACACCATGGCGGAAGGAAAGCTGGCCGGGCGCGTTGCCCTGGTCACGGGCGCCAGTCGGGGGATGGGGCGGGCAATCGCCGAGCGCTACGCGCGTGAGGGCGCCGCCGTCGCCGTCAACTTCTACGCCGGCGCCGAGCCGGTG
>JBBRFV010000316.1:0-1896 GCA_038241335.1 Caulobacterales bacterium
CGAGCGGCGATCTGCATCAGCACCGCTCCGGCCCCGCAGCCGGCCTCGACCAGTCGCTCGCCGGGGCCGGCGTCCACGGCGGCGGCCAGCAGGGCGGCGTCCATGCCGGCGCGGTAGCCCCGGGCCGGCTGGCGCAGTCGAACAAGACCGTCGAGAAGCCCGTTCTCGACGATTTCGATCCCTTGCTGCGACGCTGATGCGACGGTCACGCGGCTTGACCCTTCATGGCCCGATCACCATTGTGCGCCGCATCGTCGCCGGGCAAGGCGCCGACCGGATTTTCGGGCGTTCTCTCCCTCGCCCCCTGCCTCGAAGAGTATGTCGTTGGACGCTGTCACCGCCTCCGCCCCCCGATCCAGGGGAGACGTTCAGCCCCTCGTGCGGCTGGCGGCGGAAGATATGGCGGCGGTCGACGCCCTGATCATCGCCCGGATGCAGTCGGATGTGCCGGTGATCCCCCTGCTGGCCGACCATCTGGTGGCGGCGGGCGGCAAACGGCTTCGGCCCATGCTGACGGTCGCCGCAGCGCGCGCCTCGGGCGCGACCCGCGACATCGACGGCCCCCGGAAACTGGCCGCGGCGGTCGAGTTCATCCATACGGCGACCCTGCTCCACGACGATGTGGTCGACGCCTCGGACCTGCGCCGCGGCAAGGTGGCGGCTCACCTGATCTGGGGCGCGCCGTCCAGCGTCCTGGTCGGCGACTTCCTGTTCGCCCGCGCCTTCGAACTGATGGTCGAGACCGGCCAGATGCGCGCCCTCGGCATCCTGGCCAAGGCCTCGAGCGTGATCTCGGAGGGCGAAGTGCTGCAGCTGACGCGCGCCCACGACCTGAATCTCGACGAGGGCGTGTATCTGCAGATCGTCACCGCCAAGACGGCGGAACTGTTCGCCGCCGCAGCCGAAGCGGGCGCGGTGGGCGCGGGCGCCGACGAGTCGATGGCGGCGGCGTTGCGTGACTACGGCCTGAACCTGGGCATCGCCTTCCAGCTGGCCGACGACGCCCTCGACTACGGCGGCGCCTCGGCCACTCTGGGAAAGAACGCCGGCGACGATTTCAACGAAGGCAAGGCCACCCTGCCTCTGCTGCTGGCCGTGGCCCGCACCCGTGGCCGCGACGACGCCTTCTGGGAACGGACCATCACCCGCGGCGAGCGCACGCCGGACGACTTCAAGCGCGCCCGCGAACTGATCGTCGGCACCGGTGCGGTCAGCGCGACCCTGGACGTGGCGGGCCAATACGCCGACCGGGCCAAGGCGGCCCTGCACGCGCTGCCGGCCGGAGACTGGCGCGATGCGCTGGAGCAACTGGCCGATTTCGCTGTGTCTCGGGCGGCCTGATCGTCAGCAGGCAATGGCGGACATCTGTCCGCTGTCAGCGAAGTCGAGCAGAGGGCGGTCCCGGGTCATCAACCGATAATTGGATCCCCGCGCGGTCGCGGCGACGATCCGATCGGCGGGATCCCGCAAGAGTGGGCCCGGCAGGTTGGACGAGGCGATCAGGATGTCCGGCGTCAGTTGGGCCAGGTCAACGCCAAGATCCAGCACCCGCTCGAACCAGATCAGCGGCGGCAGGCTCAGGACCAGACGCCCCTTGGACACCAGCAGGCCGATCTCCCAGGCGGTGATCGGCGACACAAGCACCTGAACGCCGATAAGCTGCGCTTCCTGAAGAGCCGCCTCGGCCTCTGGCCTGAACGCGGACCCTGCCTCGAGCCAGATCAGTGCGCAGGTGTCCAGCAGGATTGGTCTTTCCGTCACCGTTCGGCGTTCCACGCCTCGCCTGTCGGCTCAGTGATGTCCACGCCCTCGGGAATGGTGACTGTTCCGCCCAACTGGGCGCGGATGCGGTCCAGAAAGCCAATGCTGCGGCCGCCGGTCGGCGGCGCCGGACGG
>JBBRFV010000317.1:0-1891 GCA_038241335.1 Caulobacterales bacterium
CCGTCGTCGACGCCGAGGCGGTCGCCCGGGCTCGTGAACGCCTGACCGAAGTGGCGAATGAGGGCGGCTGGCGAGAGGCGTTGGACGCCGCCTGGCCCGCCCTGTCGCCCATGTTCGGGGCCTCGCCCTATCTCTCCGGCGTGGCGCGCCGCTGGCCCGAGACCCTGCGCGCCGTGCTTCAGGACGCGCCCGAAGCGCGGCTGGATGCAGTTCTGGCGACGACGGCCGGCCTGCGGGGCGGCGCGGACGAGCTGCGCGCGCCCTTGCGGCGGCTGAAGGGCGAACTGCACCTGCTGACCGCCCTGGCCGATCTCGGCGGCGTCTGGGACCTGGATCAGGTGACCGGAGCCCTGAGCCGTTTCGCGGATGTCTCGACCCAGGCGGCGCTTCGGGCCGTGGGTCACGACCAGCGCGAACGAGCCAAGCTGATCTCCGCAGCCGACGATCCACGCGGCCAGATCCCCGGCCTGTTCGGTTTGGCCATGGGCAAGCATGGGGCGTTCGAGCTCAACTACTCGTCCGACATCGACATCAGCCTGTTCTGGGAGCCGGAGGCGCTGGAAAGCGCCCTTGCCGAGGGTGTCGAGCCCCAGCGGTTCGCCGACCGCGCTGGCCAGGCGCTGGCCGGGCTGATGCAGGAACGGACGGCCGACGGCTATGTCTTCCGCGTCGACCTGCGCCTGCGACCGGACCCGTCCTCGACCCCGCCGGTCGTCGCCGCGCCCATGGCCCTGGCCTACTACGAAAGCGTCGGCCAGAACTGGGAGAGAGCGGCCTTCATCAAGGCACGGCCGATGCTGGGCGACATCGCCGCCGGACAGGGGTTCCTGAAGGCTCTGACGCCTTTCATCTGGCGGCGCAGCCTCGACTACCCGGCCATCCTCGACATCCAGTCGATCAAGCGCCAGATCCATGTCCACAAGACGGGCGACGGGCTCGAGGCCGCAGGAGCCAACCTGAAGCTGGGGCGGGGCGGCATCCGCGAGATCGAATTCTTCGCCCAGACCCAGCAGTTGAACCTCGGCGGCCGTGACCCCGCGCTGCGCCGGCCGCGTACGGTCGAAGCGCTGGCGGCGCTGCGCGACGGCGGTCATGTGACGCCGCAGGTCTGCGCCGAACTGACCGCCGCCTATGTTGATCTGCGCGCGCTCGAACACCGGGTGCAGATGCTGGACGACGAGCAGAGCCACACCCTGCCGGTCGATCCGGCGCGGCGGCGCGCGGTCGCGGCCCTAGCGGGCGAGGACGATCTGGGCCGTTTCGACGCGGCGGTGGAGGCGCGGCTGGTGGGGGTCAACGCCCGCTATGGCGAGCTGTTCGGCGGCGAGGAGGACCTGTCCTCGCCCTACGGCAGCCTGGTCTTCACCGGCGTCGAGAACGATCCCGAGACCCTGCTGACGCTGGGCCGGATGGGCTTTTCCGATCCGGCGATGGTGGCCGACGCCATCCGCAGCTGGCACCACGGGCGCATCCCGGCGACTCGCAGTGCGCGGGGGCGAGAGCTGTTCACCCGGCTGGCGCCCCGGCTGCTGACGGCGCTGGCCGACACCGGCGCGGCCGACGCGGCCTTCCGCCGGTTCGCGGTCTTCTTCGCGGCCCTGAGCGGCGGCGTTCAGGTACAGGCGCTGTTCCTTGCCCAGCCGCGGCTGTTCGACCTCGTGGTCGGGGTGATGGCCTATGCGCCCCGGCTGGCGCGGACTCTCGGCCGGTATCCGGCGGCGCTGGACAGCATGCTGGACGCCCGCTTCGCCCGCGGCGTCGACGAGGAAACCGGCGTGGCCGAACAGATGCTGGCCGAGTCGCAGGGTGCGCCCGACTTCGAGGGGGCTATGAATGTGGTGCGCCGCGTCCACCGCGAACAGATGTTCCGCATCGGCCTGCAGACCCTGAC
>JBBRFV010000318.1:0-1886 GCA_038241335.1 Caulobacterales bacterium
GGTGAGCGAGACGGAACGGCAGATGTGGGCGGAGAGCAGCATTACGCCATCGTCGGGCTGGAGCTTTGCCGCCACGAGGTCGGCGACATCGCCGGCGTGTGTGTGGGTGATGGTGGGGTGTTCGGCCTGGTCCTGGTAGAACAGCGACAGAGATCCACCGCCGGACCAACCCCCCAGAACCACCTTCTCATAGCCGAAGCGGGTCTTGAGGTCGGCGATACAGGCGCCGAGGTCGAGGACGCACTTCTCCATGATCAGGGCGGTGTCGTTCCCCCGGTAGCGCGGGTTGCAATAGATGACATGACGTCCCGCGTGGGCCAGGGCGTTCACGAGCGGCAGGAACGAGCCGCCGCCGATCGGGTGGCTGAACAGGATGACGGTCTTGGAGTCGCCAGCCGCCGGCCGGATGCGCATGCACTCGACGAAGACCTGGCCGGTCGGCCCGCCGTAGACCTCCTTCAGCCGGCTCGTATCTGCATGGACGAAACCGTAGGGCTCGCGAACCACCGCCATCATCTTCTCCCTGTGCGGCGCGCCTTGCCCGGCGATCCATTTCTGATTATCAAATCAGGAAAGCTGATCTGAAAGTCAAATTCTTATGGCGACCGCCGCCGTCATTCCGCTTCCCAGGCGCGAGGCTCCCGGCAAGGGTGAGCGCACGGCGGCGCGGATTCTCGATGTGGCGCTGGATCAGTTCTCCCGCCTGGGTTTCGAGCGCGCCTCGATGAGCGGCATCGCCCAGGCGGCGGGGGTCAGCCAGGCGGCGCTGCACTATCACTTCGACGACAAGGACCAGCTGTGGCGCGCAGCCATGCTGGAGCTGTCGGCGGCGATCGCCGAGGAGGAGCGGTTTCTGGCCGCGGCCCGGGGTGCTCCGCCTCTCGAACAACTGCGCATGGCCATGCGGTTCTTCATCGACCTGTCGTGGCGCCATCCCGCGCTGGGCCGGATCGTGGCGCTGGAGGGTATGGCCGGCGGTAGTCGTCTGGCTTGGCTGAACGAGAACCTGATGGGCCGGCGCAACCGCCGGCTGGTGCGCCTGGCCGCCGACGCCATCGCGGCCGGGGCGCTCAAGCCGTTCCCGCCGGCGCAGATCGTCATCACCCTGCAATCGGCCGCCGCCGGAGTGATCAACCTCGCGCCCTTGATGCGGGAGGCCTTCGGCGTCGATCCGGAGACTCCGGAGAACCAGGCGGCCCACGCCCACATGATCCTCGACGCCCTGTTGGGCGGCCTGATCCTCGACGACAGATAAGAGCCCCAAGGGAGGGACATATGAGCCAGCAACCCACCGGCATTCACCACCTGGCCTTCATGGCCGGCGACATCAAGAAACACATCGCCTTCTTCTCCGAGGTCATGGGCTGCCCACTGGTGGCCCTGTTCGACATGCACGGGGTGCCGGGAGGCCTGCACGCTTTCCTGCGGATGAACGACCACGGCTACTTCTCGATCGTCCAACTTCCCAATGTCGACGACATCCCGATCGAACTGGGCAAGACCCATGCGGGCAACGGCGCCCTGCCGTGCGCGCCGGGCGCCCTGCAGCACCTGGCCTTCCGCGTGGACTCCGACGCCGACCTCGTCGCCATGCGCGACCGCATCCGCAGCCACGGTGTCAATGTCATCGGCCCCATCGACCACGGCATGTGCCGCTCGATCTATTTCGCCGGTCCCGACCAGATGACCCTGGAGGTCGCCACCAGCCACGAGCCGATCGACCCGGCGCGCTGGATCGATCCGACCGTGCTGGAGAAGGCCGGAATCTCCGCCGAGGAGGCCCAGCGATTCAAGGCTCCGGCGGCCTATACCGGCCCGAGCCCGGTGAGCCAGCCGCCCTATGACCCGGCCAAGCCGCACATGGCCTATCCCCAGGAAACCTACCT
>JBBRFV010000319.1:0-1874 GCA_038241335.1 Caulobacterales bacterium
GTCAGGGAGACGTCGGGGGCGACTTCGTAAAACTTCATCTGCTCCATCCCGGCCGCCTCGTTCTCGGCGCCCCGGATCACCCCGGTCTGGATCGCGTTGTAGATCTCGTTGTAGGCGATGACGGTCGGCGACATGCCGATCGCCGAGAAGGTGCGGCTCCAGATCGGCGCGCCCTGCACGCGGACCTTGAGGCCGCGCATCTCCGCCAGGTTCGTCACCCGCTTGTTGGCGAAGATGTTGCGCACCCCGCCCCCAGCGTAGCCGACCAGCAGCACCTTGGCGCGCCGCTCCACCTCGTCGGCCACCGGCTTGAACAGGTCCTGCTCGATCACCTGGTTCCAGTGCGTCATGTCGCGGAACAGGAACGGCGCGTCGATGAACGGCGCCGCCTTGGAGAAGGTGGACATGTGCGCCGGCGAGACGATCGCGTAGTCCACCGCCCGGCCCTGCGCCATGTACTCGAAGTACTGCTTCTCCAGGCCCAGGCTGCTGTTCTTGTGCAGCACGAAGTTGATCGGCTTGCCGTAGTGCTGCTTCACCCGCTCCTCGAACCGCACCAGGCAGCGCGTGAACGCGTGCTCGTCGTTGAACTGAACCGCGCCGTTCAGCGTGATGGCCTGCTGCGCGCGCAGCACGGCCGGCGCCGCCAGCAAGGTCGCGCCAGCGGTGGCGCCCAACAGCGTCCTACGTCTCATGTTTCACTCCCTGGTCCTGGACTGGCGGTTTCCGCCTTCGTCCGCGAGCCTAGAGCGCTTTCACCCGGACGGGAACCGCGAAAGCGGGCCGGTCAGGGTGAGCCAGTGCCTGAGATAAGCGTTAGGCCGCCGGCACCCACTGCAGGATGTGCGTCCCCACCAGGCACAGCTCGCCGTCCTGGTTCACCACCTCCACCCGGGAGCGGGTGCGGCCGGCCACGTCGTCCACCTCCTCGATCGTGTAGCGCGCCGTGACGGTATCGCCGATGAACACCGGGCGGGTGAAACGGATCCGGTCGTAGCCGACGGAAACGGGCGTCGCGGTGCTGCCCCGCTCGACCGAGCGCCGGGAGGTGATCGACGCGGTCGTGGACAGCAGGCCCATGACGAGCGCCCCGTGCGCGATGCGGCGGCCGAACGCGCTGCGGCGCGCGAACTCCTCGTCCACATGGACCGGGTCATGGTCGCCGCTGATCTCGGCGAAGGCGCTGATGTCCTCGGCCGTGATCGTCTTGCTGAACACCGCCTGCTCGCCGGCGACGAGGTAGGTCATGCACGCCATCACTCTGCCGCCCGGGCCATGCCGAAGCGCTCCAGCGCCGCGCGGGCCGGACGCCGGGGCAACGTGGCGGCGATGCCCATGGGCGCGTCGGCGAACAGGCGCGGGTCCATCCGCCGCAACCCAGGCGAGATGCGCGGCCGGAACGCCATGCAGGCCAGCACGTCGCGCTCCAGCTCGGCGCCCGGCGCGATCTCGATCAGCTCCGGCCCGCCCTCGCCCAGGCGGAACACGGCGCGCTCGGTGACATAGGTGACCTCCTGCCCGCGGCGGCGCGCGTAGGGGCCGGAGAACGTCACTTGCTCCACCCGGCCCACTGCCTTCGGTGCTGCGCCCGCGGTCAGCGTGCCGCCGAACACGACGGTGCGGGCGCCCTGGCTGATGTTGATGAACCCGCCGGGTCCGACGATGCGGCCGCCGAAGCGGGACACGTTGACGTTCCCCTCCGCGTCAAACTCGGCGAACGAGAGGAACGCCAGATCCAGCCCGCCGCCATCGTAGAAGTCGAACTGGTAGGGCTGGTCCACCTGGGCGTCCGGGTTCATCGCCGCCCCGGCTTCCCCGCCACTGGCAGGCGCCCCGCCGATGTTGCCCTGTGCATTGGTCAGGCAGATGGCATC
>JBBRFV010000320.1:0-1871 GCA_038241335.1 Caulobacterales bacterium
CATGACGGGCGAAGACCCGGGCATAGGTGCCGGCGTCCTTCTCGCTGACTATCTCCACGGCGGCGAACAAGTCGCCCATGCCCGACGCCGCCAGCTTCTGTTCCTGGTGCAGCAGATCCCCCTTGGTGATCAGCACCAGGCGGTAGCGTTCGGAGAGTTCCGCCAGGCAACGCTCGACGCCCGGCAGCGGCTCGACGGGCTCGTTCAGCATCTCGCGGCCGGCGGCCAGGATCTCGCGGATCACCGAGGACGGCGCCTCGCCGTCGCAGAGCTCCATGGCGGTCTCGATCATGGACAGCGTGAAGCCCTTCACGCCGTAGCCGTAGAGCCGCAGGTTGCGCCTCTCGACCTCGGCGAGCCGCTGCTCGATGGCCTCGGGATGGGCGACACCCGTCAGCAGCGCGCTGAACCGATCGTGGGTCAGGCGGAACAGGGTTTCGTTGTGCCAAAGCGTGTCGTCGGCGTCGAGGCCGACGGTGGTGATGGTCGTGGACATCCCCCCTGAATACGGCGCTTCGGCTCAGGAGTGAAAGGCGGTCAGGCTTCGGGCGCCGCGCCACAGCGCCTGCCCAATCGCCGGGCGCCCGAAACGCCTTGCGACCTGAGAGAGCGGACGTCGCACTTTCGCAATCTATTTGAGCTGTCGTGCGCCTTGTTCTTTTGGTCATTCCTCCCCCGGGGCGTTTGCATGGCAGGAGCTGGATTTTCCGGCTGGATCGGACGGCTGCTTCGCGGCCTGGGCCGAAGACTGGGCGACCATGCGGTGGCGGCGGCGGAAGCCGACGCCGCCACCGCCCAGGACCGTCTGCGCGAGGCCATCGACCTGCTGCCCGAGGGCGTGGTCTTCCTCGACGCCGAGGGCCGCTACATCCTCTGGAACAAACGCTATGCGGAAATCTACCACCGCTCCGCCGACCTGTTCCGGCCCGGCGCGCCCTTCTCCGAGACCCTGAAGATCGGTGTCGCGCGCGGCGACTATCCCGAGGCCATCGGCCGCGAGGAGGAATGGCTGGCCGAGCGGATGCACAGGCTGATGAACCCCTCGGGGGAACGTCATGAGCAGCGCATCTCCGACGGCCGCTGGTTGATGATCGAGGAGCGGCGCACCCTGGACGGCGGCGTCATCGGCCTGCGGGTCGACATCACCGCCATGAAGCAGCAGGCCGAGGCGCTGGAGGAAGCCCTGCACCGGGCCGAGGCCGCCAGCCGCGCCAAGACCGAATTCCTCGCCGACATGAGCCACGAACTCCGTACCCCGCTGAACGGTGTGCTGGGCCTGGGCCAGGCGCTGGCGGCGACCGACCTCAAGGACCATCAGCGCGTCCTGCTGACCGACATGGTGGCGTCCGCCCAGGACCTCGACGGCCTGGTCAACGGCCTGTTGGACTATGGCGACCGTGCGCGGGCCGCCGACGCCGCCCCGGCCGGCGCCGTCGCGCCCTCCGTCGGGCCGCCCCGGCGGGTCCTTGCCGCCGACGACAACCCCCCCAACCCCAAGGGCGTTGTGGGGATGGTGGGCGCCGCGGGCGCCCAGGTGATCAGCGTCGAGAACGGCCAGGAAGCTGTCGACGCCTGGCGCGACGGCGCCTTCGACGTGGTGCTGATGGACCTGCGCATGCCGGTGATGGACGGCCTCGACGCCATCCGCGCCATTCGCAAGGCCGAGGGCGCCGGCCTGCCCCGCGCACCGATCATCGTGATCAGCGCCAATACCGCGCCCGATGATCTCGAGGCGTCACGGGTCGCAGGCGCCGACCGTCACATCGCCAAGCCGATCCGTGCAGAGGCGCTGTTCGAGGCGATCTCCGAGGTTCTGGAGCCGGGCGCCTAGACCGAGCCCTTCCGCTCGACTACCAGGATCCTCGCCTCCC
>JBBRFV010000321.1:0-1864 GCA_038241335.1 Caulobacterales bacterium
GCCAGCACCTCCTTGACGACGCGCGCCGGGAAGGTCGAGGTCAGCTTGTCGTTGAAGCCGTTGCGGTTGAACAGCAGCCGCTCGTGGTCGATGCCCAGAAGGTGCAGGATGGTCGCGTGCCAGTCGGGCACGCTCACGCGGTCCTCGACGGCGGCGAAGCCGATCTCGTCGGTGGCGCCGTACGTCACCCCGCCCTTGACGCCGCCGCCGGCCATCCAGCTCGTGAAGCCGTGCGGCCCGTGGCCCCGGCCGTCATTGCCCTCCGCCTTGTCGATCGTCAGATCGTTGATCGGCAGGCGGCCGAACTCCCCGCCCCACAGGACCAACGTCTCATCGAGCAGGCCCCGCCCACACAGGTCTTGCAACAGGGCGGCCACCGGCTGGTCGGTCTGTTCACAGGCCGTGCGTAGCTCCCTGGCCAGGTTGTGGTGCGCGTCCCAGAACTGGGCGGGGGTATAGAGCTGGACGAAGCGGACGCCCCGCTCTACGAGGCGGCGAGCCATCAGGCAGCGGCGGGCGAAGTTGTCCGTCTTCGGCTCACCCACGCCGTACAGCGCCAGCGTGGCCTTGCTCTCGCGAGTCAAGTCCATGGCCTCGTGCCGTCCGGCCGCGTTTCCACAGGGGCAGGTGGGTCAAAAGGACGCGGGTCGAGGCGGTCGCCTACCTGGAGGAGGGCGTCGTGGAGGACCTCGGCCTCCATGCGTTTCAGCGGCATCCGCGGCGCCAGGACCGGCACGGGCAGGCGGAACGACCAGAAGCTCCGGTCCTTGTCGGTCACGAGAGGATCCTGTCCGGCGGCGTTCGCAGCCGTCTCGTCTGGCGCTTCGGGCGCACCCTGCGCGATCCAGCGCGACAGTCGCTCGATCTGATCGGCGTTCAAGGGTCGGACGTTGGCCCTCATCATTTGCAGAAAGGGAGGCATCTCCCCGGCCCGGACTTTCTTGAGCATCAGGCTCTGCTCGGGGCGGCCGGAGACGAGAGCTGGCCCGGATTTGCCCCCCTTGAGCATTGCTGCCCGGCTGCGCACGTCGAGCCCGCCCTCGCGCTTGCGGCCGCCGTGACAGACGGTGCAATTCTGGAAGAGCCCGGGAAGTACATCGTGCTGCGTCACCGTCGGACCTGAGGGGCCGCCTGCGCCTTTCGCCCCGTCGTTTGATAGGGTGCCTGCCTCGATCCAGCGACGGATCATCGCCACATCGCCCGCCGAGAGCCGGTCCTTCTTGCCGGGGGGCATCTTGCCCTCGCGCACCAACTTCAGGAGGAGACTCGCCTCGACCTTGCCGGAGACGACGACCGGCCCCGACGCGCTGCCCTGAAGCACGCCGTCGCGGCTGGTCAAGTCCAGGCCGCCCTTGCGTGGCTTCAGAGCGTGACAGGGGATGCAGTGTGCTTGAAAGATCGGCAAGACGTCCGTCTCAAACCGAGGAGCCTGAGGCGAAGGCTGATTCTGTCGGGCGTCGTTTGATGGAGGTGGAGCAGCGTGGCCGGTGGTCAAAGGTACGCACGCGAACCCGAAAGAGAAAACGACAAGAAGGGCGGCGCCGCGAGCGTAGAGCATAGAAGGGCGTCGCGACGCTGCCATAAACGCACCACTCCGATTTGCCTGAAACGATTGCCTGGCGTTGGTATAGTTTACGCCGTATTCTCGCCCATTCCTCGGAACGCTGGAGGGTCTGAGCCTTCGACTCCTGTGGCTGACACTACCCCGGGGTAGGAACGCTGGCAACGCTTTTTCCGCCGTCGATCACCTCGACCTGGACTGGAGACGCAGCCGATGTCTACCGAACGCAGCCGCATCAGTCGGCGCAAGTTCCTCACCACGTCGGGAGCAACCGTGGCGGGGCTGCCACGCCCCCCGGCTCAG
>JBBRFV010000322.1:0-1854 GCA_038241335.1 Caulobacterales bacterium
GTGATGGGCCTGACCGCAGGTCTGCTGCTGGGAAGCCAAGCCTGTGCCCAGGCCGCATCTGCCGCCCTGCCCGCAGCCCTGCCTAACGACTACGCCAAGGCCGAAAACTGGCTGTGCCTGCCAGGTCGCCCGGACGCCTGCGCCGCCGACCAGACCGCGACGGTGGTGAGCGCCGATGGCAAGGCGATGATCGAGACCTTCACCCCCGCCACCGATCCGCCCGTCGACTGCTTCTATGTCTATCCCACGGTCTCCACGGACCCTGGCGGCAACAGCGACATGAGTATCGATCCGGCCGAACGCTCGGTGGTCGAGCAGCAGTTGGCGCGCTTCGCGAGCCAATGCCGGATCTATGCGCCGATGTACCGCCAGGTGACCCTGGCGGCCCTGCGCAAGGTGATGATGGGTCAGGCTTCGCCCGGTGACGCCGCCCTGGCCTATGGCGACGTGCGCGATGCCTGGAAATCCTATCTGGCCAACGACAACAAGGGTCACGGGGTGGTCCTGATCGGCCACAGCCAGGGCTCACGCATGCTGCTGCAACTGATCGCCCAGGAGATCGACGGCAAGCCGGCCCAAGGCCAGGTCGTGTCGGCCCTGATCCTGGGCATGAACACCCCGGTCGACGCCCAAGGCCGCTACGGAACCCTGCCGCTGTGTACGACGGCCGACCAGATCGGCTGCGTGGTGACCTATGTGTCGTTCCGCGCCACGTCTCCGCCGCCGGCCAACAGCCGCTTTGGCCGCACCGACGACAAGGGCCTGCGCTCGGGCTGCGTCAATCCGGCCGCCCTTCTGGCTGGCAAGGCCTCGGGCGAGATCACCCCGCTACACGCCTATTTCAGCAATGCGGGAATGGGAACCTCGGCGCTGACGCCCAAGCCCTGGGCCACCGATCTGACCGTGAACACGCCGTTCGTCTCGACCCCGGGTCTGGTCTCGGGCCATTGCGTCAGCGAGGGCGACTTCACCTATATGTCGGTGATCGTCAACGGCGACCCGGCCGACCCGCGCGCCGATGACATCACCGGCGACATCATGGTCATGGGCCGGCCGCTGAAGGACTGGGGTCTGCACCTGATCGACGTCAACGAACAGATGGGCGATCTGGTGGCGTTGGTCGCTCGACAGTCCAAGGCCTATCTGGCGCGGTAGATGTGCCGTCCCCCGGCCAGGCGCGAAGCCTGCCGGGGGACGAGATTTTCGCCCTATTTCACCGCCCGGAACACCGTGGCACCCAGGACCAGCATCAGAACGACGCCGATCAGGAAGATGAAGAACAGAATCTTGGCGACGCCCGCGGCGGCGCCGGCGATGCCGGTGAAGCCCAGGCCCCCAGCGATCAAGGCGACGATGGCAAGAATGATGGCCCATTTCAGCATGACGGGTTTCCTTGTTTGGCAAGTCGATGGAGTTTCCGGAAAATCAACTCGCCAGAACGCGCCGCGTTCCTTGTCTTCGCCGTCTTCCGCCGGTAACCCGTAAGCATGGCCTCCAAGCCCGAAAGCCCGACTGAACCCTTCAAGCGCGCCCTGGCCCACGCGGCGCGTTCGCTCGCCGAAATGCCCGACCTCGAAGTCGTGTTCTCGGGCGACGGCCCCATGCTGCTGGGCAAGCGGGCGGTCCTGCCGCATCCGCCACGCGACCTCAACAGCCAGGAGGCGGCGCGCATCCGCGGACTGGCCGACCAGATGGCCCTGCGCCTGGCCCACCATGATGCGGTCGCCCATGCCCGGGCCCGGCCCAGCTCACCCGACGGTCAGGCGGCCTTCGAGTCGATCGAGCAGGCCCGACTGGAGGCCATCGGCGCCAAGGCCCTGGCCGGCGTGCGCGGCAATCTGACGGCGGCACTTG
>JBBRFV010000323.1:0-1843 GCA_038241335.1 Caulobacterales bacterium
CGCCCGCACCGGCACGCCCAGCCCCGGGCTGTCCGCCCACAGCGACCGTCCGGTGCGAAGGTCCCTCTTGATCGTCGCCCCGGTCATGCCGTCTCCGCTGGAAGCGGTGCCATAGCGGGCGGGCGGGGCCGGGGTTCCGTCAGGCGAACAGGCTGTCGATCTCGTCCGGCGTCAACAGTCGCCAATCCCCCGGCGCCAGAGCGTCCGGCAAGCTCAGCGCCCCGATCCGCTCGCGGTGCAGGCCCTCGACATGGTTGCCCGCCGCCGCGAACATGCGCCGCACCATGTGATAGCGGCCCTCCGTCACCGTCAGCCGCGCCTCAGTGGGCGACAGCACCTCGAGCACCGCCGGCGCCAGCGGCTTGTCCTCGCCCTCCAGAATCAGCCCCCCGGCGGCGAACAGAGCGCGCTCGGTCCCATCCAGCGGCCGCGCCAGGGTGGCGCGATAGACCTTGGCCACATGCCGTTTCGGGCTGATCACCCGGTGGATCAGGTCGCCGTCGTCGCTGAGCAGGAGCAGGCCGGTGGTGGCCTTGTCGAGTCGGCCGATGGTCGAGATGGCGGGGTCGCGCCGCCGCCAGCGGCCGGGCAGGACGTCATAGACCAGCGCTCCGTCCTCCTTGTGCGAACAGGTCATGCCCAGCGGCTTGTTCAGCATCAGAACCACGCCCGGAGGCGGATCCAGAGGCTCGCCGTCGACCTCCATCCGCGACACGAGATCCGGGGTCACCGCGATCCGCTTCGACACATCGGTCAGATCGACCCCGTCCAGAACGATGCCGCCCGCCTTGCCCAGCCGCGCCATCTCGGTGCGCGAGCCGTAGCCCAGCGAGCCCAGCAGCTTGTCGATCCGGGCCGTCTGCGTTTTCACTTCACCGCCTCATAGACCTTGTAGCCGCCCGCGTCGGCGACCTTGGTCACCCGCTTGAAGGCCGTGTTCAGATCGGCCTCATAGGGCAGGTGTCGATTGGCCACGAGCCAGAGCGTCCCGCCCTTGCCGAGCATCCCGGCGGCCTTCTGGATGAAGGCCTGCCCCAGCCGCTTGTCCTCGGCCCCGCCGTCGTGGAACGGCGGATTGGTGACGACGAAGTCGAGGTCGCCGCTCGCGTCCAGCGTGCGCGCATCGGCCCATTCGAAGACCGCGCGCGGGTCCGTGACGTTCTTCCGCGCCGCCGCCAACGCCCGCCGGTCAAGATCGACCAGGCGCAGCGAGGTCACCGCCGGCGACCCCAGCACCACCGTGGCCAGGGCGCCGTAGCCGCAGCCCAGATCGGCGCCCGCGCCCTTCAACACCCGCAAGGACTGCGCCAGCAGCAAAGAACCCGAGTCGATCCGGTCCCAGGCGAACACCCCCGGCTGCGACCAGCCGTCCAGACCGTCGACGACCCGGGCCGCGCCAGCGGCGATCGCTTCGTCGACTCCCGTCAGCGCCGCCGGCCGGATCACGACGCAGCGCCGATGGTGCGCCTTGGCGCTCTCGCCGACCTCGACGCCGAAGCCTTCCAGCTCCTTCTTCAGTCGCGAGCCGCCCTTGTCCTTGGTCGCCATCGCGTCCAGCCGTCCGCCGGGTTTCAACGCCCGCAATGCCAGCGCCAGGGTATAGCGCCGCTCCAGCACCCCCGGCGGAGCATAGATCATGATCGCCTCGGCCGAGCGTTCGGCCACGTCCTCGAGCGGCGTCGAGCCGGGGATCAGGGGAGAGACTTGCGTCGCCGCGCCAGGCGGATCGAACACCGCCGGCGGGCGGCCATACAGAAAGATTGCCATGGCGGCGGTGCATAGACGGTTTGCGCTCCCTCGCGAAGGCGGCCGGTGCGTTCTCCTCGCCGGCGTCGGCCCGAGG
>JBBRFV010000324.1:0-1835 GCA_038241335.1 Caulobacterales bacterium
GGCATTTCACGCGGCCGTCGTTGCACCGGCGGCGTCGGGGCGGGTCGGCGCTCATAGCGAGGCGGTCCCGATAACGAGACATCCAGTGTCCGCGCGGTTTCGAGCGACAGTGAAGTACGATCCAGCACAACCGGCGTAATCGGGGCGTCGGCGCCGCGGGTCAGCATCTCCAGCCGCCACAGCCAGCGCGACTTGACTGCCGGCTGACCACCGCGACGCTCGCAATGGACCAGTATGGCCTCGTCGGCGCAGGCCGCCTGGATGAAGTCCTGGGCGGTCTGGCCGAGACGGCGCTCGGGCGGCGGCAGGCCCATCGTCTTGCGCATCGGCCGTGACAGGAAGGGATCGGTCGGGGCGGCGTTGGGCCAGACGCCCTCCTCCAGTCCGGCCAGGATCATGCAGTCGGCACGCACCAGTCGGGCCTCGATGGCGCCGAGGATGCGCAGACGCGGCTGGTTGGCCCCGCCGGTGCGCACCGTCTCCTGCGCCAGCAGGTCGTGGACCAGGTCGGCGAACTCGGTGCGGGAGACGACGCCCAGAGACGCCCCGCCCTCGATCAGGCCGGACAGAAGGACCGCGGCGGCCTCGCCGTCGGGCCCGGCCCAGGCGTCCTGACCGGCCAGCGCCTCGATCAGTTCCGTCAGGACCCGGGCCGCTACGTCCGGCGGCGCATCCGGGCTGAACGGCGCGATCGCGGCGGCGGAGAGGGCCTCCAGCCGATCGACGAGGCCATGGGCGGCGGTCAGGCGGACGCGGGCCGCCTCGGCGGGCGGCTTGCCGTCGTCGCGGGGTTCTCCGGCCTTGAACAGGGCGCGCCGCAGTCGGGCCCAGTCGCGGTGGCGCGGCCCGCGCAGGGCGGACTTCTCCAGCGCTGAAAGGGCGACGGCCGTATCGACATCGCCGAGATCGAGCGCGGCCAGCGGATGCTTCAGCAGGCCCAGCAGGGCGTGGGGATCCAGCGGCGTGGCGATGAAGCGGACAGCCAGATCCACCAGCCGTCCGGCGCTCATGCGCAACAGGGGCTGACCCGAGGACACGTCGGCGTCGACGCCCCAGCGCTCCAGCCGGGCTGCGACGCGGCGGCCGAGCGCGAGATCGGGGGTGACGAGGGCGCAGGTCTTGCCCGGCGTCTCCAGCGTCTCGCGCATCATCAGGGCGATGGCGGCGGACGCGTCCTCCTCGGCCCGGGCGGTGACGACCGACAGGCCCTTCAGTCCCTCGACGATCGGGTCGGCCGAGCGGATGCGGAAAGCGTCGGCGCGCAGGTCGGCGATCAGGCGGCGCCAGTCGTCGGTGGAATCGGCGGGACGCAAGGCCTCGTTGAGCAGGCGCTGGCGCGCGCGGCCCCGCGCCTCCCCGACGGGCTCGAGCGGCGGCCGGAACCACGGCCGCACCGCCTCGCGTTCCACTTCGTGGCGATGCAGCAGCCGCCACAGGGCGTTCTGGGGATGCTGTTCGTTGTCGCCCAGTCGTGCCCAGACGGCGGGCTCGAGATCGCGGTCGAGGCCGGGCAGGACGACGCAGCCCCGAGGCGCGGCGGCGACGGCGGCCAGGACGTCGGCGGCGGCCGGCGCGGTGCCGGTCGATCCGGCGGCGATGACCGGCTGGGTCGGCGGTCGTTCGCTCCAGGCGTCCGCCAGCAGCCGCAGCAGTTTCGCCCGCCGCCAGGCCGGATCGACCAGACCGAGGGCCGCCAGCCGTTTCGGCCAGGCCTCGACCGCCAGGCCGAGGAATGCCGCCGATTCGCGCCAGTGCTCCGCCAGATCGCCCTCGACCAGAGTGGCGACCCGGCCGATGTCCTCAACTTCCTCCAGTTGGCAGGAATCGAGGAAACC
>JBBRFV010000325.1:0-1830 GCA_038241335.1 Caulobacterales bacterium
GGATCGACGTCGTCGACCCCTACAGCCCGCAAACAAGAGTCAAAGTCCCCCTCAGTCGGCTTCGCCGCCAGCTCCCCCAGAGGGGGGAGCATCGACCCACGAAAAAGGGCCGCCCTTTCGGACGGCCCCAATCGTCTCAGCGAACCCTCGAAACCTTAGAAGAGCCCTGCGGCGCCGGCCAGAAATCGCGTTAGCGATTTTGGCCACTCAAAGTGATGGGCGCCGCTGCCGGTCTCTTAGAAGATCTCGAAGAGCCCTGCGGCGCCCATGCCGCCGCCGACGCACATGGTGACGACGCCGTACTTGTAACCGCGGCGCTTGCCCTCGTGCAGGATGTGGCCGGTCGCGCGCGCGCCGGTCATGCCATAGGGGTGGCCGATGGAGATGGCGCCGCCGCTGATGTTGTACTTGGCGGGGTCGATGCCGAGCTTGTCGCGGCAATAGACGACCTGGCTGCCGAACGCTTCGTTCAGCTCCCACATGTCGATGTCGTCGATGGTCAGGCCGTTACGTTCCAGCAGCTTGGGGATCGCGAAGACCGGGCCGATGCCCATTTCTTCCGGGCCGCAGCCGGCCACGGCCATGCCGCGATAGGCGCCCAGGGGCGTCAGGCCGAGACGCTCGGCTTCTTTCCGCTCCATCAGCACCACGGCGGCGGCGCCGTCCGACAGCTGGCTGGCGTTGCCGGCGGTGACGAACTTGCCTTCCTTGACGATCTGGCCGCCCTTGAAGACGGGGCTGAGCTTCTGCAGGTCAGCCAGCGTCGTCTGCGGACGGTTGCCCTCGTCCTGGGTCAGGCGGACTTCCTTTTCGGAGAACTCGCCGGTCTCCTTGTTCTGCACCAGCATGGTGGAGGTCAGCGGCGCGATCTCGGCGTCGAACCGGCCGTCGGCCTGAGCCTGGGCGGTGCGCTGCTGGGACTGGTAGGCGTACTCGTCCTGGGCTTCGCGGCTGATGTTGTAGCGCTCGGCCACGATCTCGGCGGTCTCGATCATCGAGGTGTGGATTTCCGGAACGTGCTCGTTCAGCCACGCATCGCTGGTGCGATAGCGGTTCATCTTGTCGTTCTGCACCAGGCTGATGCTTTCCAGCCCGCCGCCGATGGCGACATTGGCGCCGTCGTTGAGGATGTACTTGGCGGCCGTGGCGATGCCCATCAGGCCCGAGGAGCACTGACGGTCGAGCGTCATGCCCGAGACGGTGTTGGGCAGGCCGGCGCGCAGCGCGGCCTGGCGGGCGATGTTGTTGCCGGTGGAGCCCTGCTGCAGGGCGGCGCCCATCACCACGTCGTCGACGGTGGCCGGATCGATGCCGGCGCGCTTGACGGCCTCGGCGATCACGTGGCCGCCGAGCTCGGCGCCGGAGGTGTTGTTGAACGCGCCGCGATAGGCCTTGCCGATCGGCGTGCGGGCGGTGGAGACGATGACGGCTTCGCGCATGAAGAAGATATCCTTGGTTCTTGGGAGGAAGGGTTGAGGCCCCGGCCAAACCTCGATCCACTCACCCCGGCGAAGGCCGGGGCTCAGATCGTAAGGTTCGGCCTTTGGCGAGAAAATCCTGAACGCGGTTGATGCAGCTGGGTCCCGGCCTTCGCCGGGATGAGCGGGGTTGGTCTTACAGGTCGGAGAACTTCTTGCCGTCGGCCACCAGCTTTTCCAGCAGCGGCGAGGGCTTGAAGTCGTCGCCCATCTTGGCCTGGAAATCCTTCATCTTTTCCAAGACCTTAGCCGGGCCGATCGAGTCGCCGTAGTGCATCGGGCCGCCGCGATAGACGGGCCAGCCGTAGCCGTTCTGCCAGACCACGTCGACGTCGGAGGCGCGGATCGCCTT
>JBBRFV010000326.1:0-1821 GCA_038241335.1 Caulobacterales bacterium
AGCGTTCGCGGTCGGTGTAGCGGTCCCCGTCGCGGCGGTTGTGGTCGGCGCGACGCTCCCACTGTTCGTAGCGACCGTCGCGATCGCGGTCGTGATGGCGCGACTGGGCCGAGGCCGCCACAGGGGCGGCGAGGGCGGCCAGAGCAAGGGCGCCGATCATCAGGGTCTTTTTCATCAAACTGTCTCCTTCCAGTCTGGCCGTACGCGTCCGGAAGCGCGTCGCGGCTGAGAGAAAAATCTGGAGCGCGCGGCCTGAACCCATGGTGAACGGGTCGTTAAGCAAGTGGCGGGCGATCAGTCGAACAGGTCGCCGTTTTCGTCGCCGTCGCCCACCACCTCGCGGGCCAGGGCGCGGGTGACCGGCCGGTGCAGGGCGTCCAGCCGCTCCACCACGGTCGCCGCCACCGCCTCGGAACGGTCGATGCGGCGCAGCAGCCAGGGGATGACATCCCGGGCCGGCCGGATGCCCCGCTCGGCGAAGCGCGCCTCCAGCATGGCGGACAGGACGGCGTCGTCAGGGGCCTCCAGCGGCACGCTGATGACGGCGTCCAGCCGCGAACGCAGGTCGGGCAGGGTCGCCGGCCAGGCGGACGGCGCTGCGCGCGCGACCAACAGCAGGGCGCCGCCGGGGGCCTGGGACAGGTTGATCAGGTGGAACAGGGTCTCGTCGTCGACATCCTGGGCCCGGTCCAACAGCAGAGGACGCCCCTCAATCTCCAGCGGGTCCATGACCGCGGCCTCGGCCCCATGCAGGGCCACGGCCCCGACCCGCTCGGCCCAGATCTGGGCCAGCCGGCTCTTGCCGCAGCCGGCCGGGCCGCAGATGGCCAGGGTTCCGCCGATCAGATTGGGCCAGTCGGCCAGGGCGTCGACCGCCGCGCGGTTGCTGTCGGACACCACGAACCCCGCCTCGCCGTCGGGCAGGTCGCTCTGCAGCGGCAGGCGCATCTGGTCGGAAGGGACGGGTCGGGTGGTCATAATGGGACAGCTATAGCAGACGGCGGCGCGCGTTCCGTATGCGGCCGTGGACAAGCGCGGACGCCTGTGGAGACTTGGCGAGGAATTCGAGGACGGAAATCGCGGGGACTTCGAGGAAACCGAGGACGCGGACGACGCCTTCAGATCGGCGGCCCGCCTTGACTTTCCGGGGCGATGATGCGCCCTTCCGCGCTCCCGAATTCCGCCCCTCGCGGGCCCGAATCCAAGACGAACCGACCATGCACGCCTACCGCTCCCACACCTGCGGCGCCCTCCGTTCGAGCGACGCCGGCGCCAATGTGCGTCTCTCCGGCTGGGTGCACCGCAAGCGTGATCACGGCGGCCTGCTGTTCATCGACCTGCGCGACCACTACGGCCTGACCCAGCTGGTGCTGCACCCCGAGACGCCGGGCTTCGAGGCCGTCGAGCGCCTGCGCGCGGAGAGCGTCATCCGCGTGGACGGCGAGGTTGTGGCCCGTGAGGGCTCGGTGGTGAACGCCAACCTGCCCACCGGCGAGATCGAGTTGCGCGTGACCGGCGTCGAGGTCCTGTCCGAGGCCGCCGAGCTGCCGCTGCCGGTCTTCGGCGAGCCCGAATATCCCGAAGATATCCGCCTCAAGCACCGCTACCTCGACCTGCGCCGCGAGACCCTGCACAAGAACATCGTCCTGCGCTCGCGGGTGATCTCCTCGATCCGCCAGCGCATGGTCGGCGAAGGCTTCCTCGAGTACCAGTCGCCGATCCTCACGGCCTCCAGCCCCGAAGGCGCGCGAGACTTCCTGGTGCCGTCGCGCCTGCATCCCGGCAAATTCTACGCGCTTCCCCAAGCGCCCCAGCAGTTCA
>JBBRFV010000327.1:0-1798 GCA_038241335.1 Caulobacterales bacterium
CGCTGCATGATGGAACTCCACCGCCACGGCCTCTCCATCGAGCGCGCCGTCGAGCCCGGCCTGATCGCCCTAGCCGACGAGCACGGCCTTCCCCTGGTCGCCACCAACGAGTGCTTCTTCGCCGCCCCCGCGATGCATGAGGCGCACGACGCCCTGCTCTGCATCGCCGAGGGCCGCCAGGTGAGCGAGGACAGCCGTCGCCGGGTCACGCCGGAGCACTGGTTCAAGCCGGCTGACAGCATGCGCCGCCTGTTCGTCGACCTGCCCGATGCCTGCGACAACACGCTCGCCATCGCCCGGCGCTGCGCCGTCCAGGCCGAGACGCGCAAGCCGCTGCTCCCGCTCTGCCCCAAGGTCCGCCCCGGTGCCACCGAGGCCGAGACCATCCGCGCCATGGCCGAGGAAGGCCTTGCCCTACGCATGGACGCCATGGGCGCCGACCCAGCGCAACGCGCCCTCTACGCCGAGCGCCTGGCCTACGAGCTCGACGTGATCGCCCGCATGGGCTTCCCCGGCTACTTCCTGATCGTGGCCGACTTCATCCAGTGGGCCAAGGCCCAGGGCATCCCGGTCGGACCCGGCCGCGGTTCCGGCGCCGGGTCGGTCGCCGCCTGGGCGCTGACCATCACCGACCTCGACCCGCTGCGCTGGGGCCTGCTGTTCGAGCGCTTCCTCAACCCCGACCGCGTGTCGATGCCCGACTTCGACATCGACTTCTGCCAGGACCGCCGCGACGAGGTGATCTCCTACGTCCGCAACGAGTACGGCGCCGACCGGGTCGCACAGATAATAACCTTCGGCAAGCTGCAGGCCCGCGCTGCCGTGCGCGACGTCGGCCGCGTGCTCGGCCTGCCGTTCGGCCAGACGAACCGCGTCGCCGAGCTGATCCCCAACAATCCGGCCCACCCCGTCACCCTGCAGCAGGCCATCGACGGCGAGCCCCGCCTGCAGGAGATGCAAGCCACCGACGAGGCCGTGCGCCGCCTGCTGGAGGTCGCCCTCCAGCTGGAGGGCCTGTATCGCCACGCCAGCACCCACGCCGCCGGCGTCGTCATCGGCGATCGCCCCTTGATCGACCTGGTGCCGCTCTACCGCGACCCGAAGACGGACACGCTGGTCACCCAGTACTCCATGAAATACGTGGAGCAGGCCGGGCTGGTGAAGTTCGACTTCCTCGGCCTCACCACGCTGACCATCCTGCAGCGCGCCGTCGCCATCCTGCGCGATCTCGGCACGGAGGTGGACCTCGACCGACTCCCGCTCGACGACGAGCGCACCTACGCCATGCTGGGCCGCGGCGACGCCGGCGGCGTGTTCCAGTTCGAGGGCCAGGGCATGCGCGACGTGCTGCGCCAGATGCGCCCGGACCGCTTCGAGGACCTGATCGCCGCCGTCGCGCTCTACCGCCCCGGCCCCATGGCCAACATCCCCGACTACTGCCGCCGCAAGCACGGCGAGAAATGGACCGCCCCGCACGCCGAGATCCACGACATCCTGGCCGAGACCTACGGCATCATGGTCTACCAGGAACAGGTCATGCAGATCGCCCAGACCATGGCCGGCTTCTCGCTCGGCGCCGCCGACCTGCTGCGCCGGGCCATGGGCAAGAAGATCAGGGCCGAGATGGACGCCCAGCGCCAGGGCTTCACCGACGGCGCCACCGCCCGCGGCATCCCGGCGGCCAAGGCCACCGAGGTGTTCGACCTCATGGCCAAGTTCGCCGATTACGGCTTCAACAAGAGCCACGCCGCCGCCTACGCCCTCGTCGCCTACCAAACGGCGTGGATGAAGGCGAACC
>JBBRFV010000328.1:0-1798 GCA_038241335.1 Caulobacterales bacterium
GTTCGTGGTCGAGCAGCGCGGCACGATCCGGGTCATCAGGAACGGCGTCATCCAGCCGGGCTTCTTCATGGACATCCGGTCCAAGGTCGAGGACGGCGGCGAGCGCGGTCTGCTCGGTCTCGCCTTCGACCCGAACTTCAAGACCAACCGCCGCGTGTTCGTCTACTACACCCGCACCGGCGGCGACATCGTCGTATCGCGGTTCATCACCAACGTCGCCCGGACGAACGTCGACAAGAGCACCGCCCGGCCGCTCCTGCTGATCGAGCACAGCGCCCAGTCGAACCATAACGGCGGCGCCTTGGTGTTCGGCCCGCACGGCTACCTGTTCCTCGGCGTCGGCGACGGCGGCGGCGCGGGTGACACCAGGAACAACGCCCAGAGCAAGTCGGTCCTGCTCGGCAAGGTCCTGCGGATCAACGTCAACGGGTCGGGCTCCGGGTCTTTCAGGCGCTACTCGATCCCGTCCACGAACCCGTTCGCCGGTGCGAAGCCTGGTCGCGGCGAGATCTGGGATTACGGCGTCCGCAACCCATGGCGCATGTCCTTCGACCGGGGCAGCGACAAGCTGTTCATCGCCGATGTCGGCCAGGACCGTTACGAAGAGATCGATCGCGAGAAGGCCGGCGCCACGGGCGGTCGCAACTACGGCTGGAACGCGATGGAAGGGATGCACTGTTTCATCGCGCGCAAGTGCCCGCTGGCCGGTGACACGCTGCCCAACGCCGAGTACTCGCATAGCGGCGGCAATTGCTCTATCACCGGCGGTTACGTCTATCGCGGCCCGACCCAGACGGCCCTCCGCGGCCAGTACGTCTTCGCCGATTTCTGCAGCGGCCGGATCTGGACCATCCCGTACGACGGCATCGCGGTGAACACCCCCGAGACGCTACGCGCCGACACGGACAAGTCGATCACCTCGTTCGGTGAGAGCGAGAACGCCGAGTTGTATGCCGTGACCACGACCGGCGACGTCTACCGGGTGCTCGCCAGCTAGACGACCAGGTCAGGGGACGGGGCTGGCGCTCGGTCTCGGTGTGGCGGCCGGCACGGCCGTGGCGCCAGGCGGGGTGCTTGACCCGCCGCCCGCGCCGCCACTCGTCGGCAGGATCGCCTCGATCTGGGCCGTCGCGCCGGCCTCGTCGAGCGGCGCCCCGACGATGGACGCGATGACGCCGTTCGGGTCGATGAAGACCTGGGTCGGCAGGCCATACGCCTTGTAGGCGTGGAAGATCTTGCCCGAGCCATCGAAGCCGATCGTGTAAGCGAGCCCATAGCGAGCCGCGTAGGTCGCGACGTCACCCGGCGAAGTCTCCTGGACGCTGATCGCGACCAGCACGAGGCCGCGGTCCCTGTATCGCGCGGAGAGGTCGCGCAGGATCGGCACCTCGGACTGGCAGGGCGGACACCAGGTCGTCCAGAAATTGACCCAGACGGCCTTGCCACGCAGGCCGGCCAGGCGGATCGGCGTACCGTCCAGGTCGGCCAGTTGGTAGGTCGTACCGTCGTCGTTTTGGACCGCGAAGTCGGGGGCCGTCGCACCGACCTTGAGCCCGACCGGTGGCGGCGAAGACAGGAGGTAGGCGGTCGGACGCGGGTTGACGCTGCCCGGACCGCTGGCCGTTTTGCCGAGCGGCGTCGTGACCCCGACCAGGACGACACCTGCCACCAGGACGGCCGCGAAAGCCAAGACGAGTTGGCGGCCGCTGAACGGGCCGATCACGCCGTGGCGCTCGCGGCGGTGGCTGAACTCCGGTCGATCGGCCATCAGATCTGGCTGTTGAAGTTGAAGTAGCGC
>JBBRFV010000329.1:0-1790 GCA_038241335.1 Caulobacterales bacterium
TCCCACTTATCTGCCTCCTGGTGCCTCGTGCAGCCACAGAGGCTTGGGTAATCTGGGCGTCTCAACCCCGTGAATAATCCAGGCTAGGCCCGGCGCCGGGCAGGAACAGCCCCCTATAGATGGGTCTCCGACCGCTCTGGAGTATGGAAACGCCCTCCCCAAAGTGGGCCGGCGGCGCCCGCGGCCGACCACCGTCGTGATCTACAATCGCGGCGCCGTTGCCTTGGGCACGGCCGTGAGGAGAGAACGCCGTGCGCTACGTCATGTTCACCAAGCACCTGCAGACGATGTCGGTGCGCCAGGCCGGCGAGACGATCAAGGCACTCGGCTTCGACGGCGTTGAGCTGACCGTCCGCCCCGGGGGGCACATCCTGCCCGACAACGTCGCCACCGACCTCCCCCGGGCGGTCGACGAGCTGCGAGAAGTCGGACTGAGCGTCCCCGCTCTGGTGGTCGAGATACACAACCGACGGGAAGAGTTCGCCGCCGACGTCTGTCGCGCCGCCGGCAAGGCCGGCGCGACGGTGCTGCGCACCTCCAGCGCCCGCTACCGCGCCTTTGGCTCCATCAGGGAGCAGATCGCGGCTGCCCGGGTGGACGCCGCCGACCTCGACTCACTTGGCGAGGAGTTTGGCGTGCGACTGTGCGTCCATTGTCATTCAGGGGATTTCCTGAGCAGCAATGGCCCTCTGCTGTCGATGGTCCTCGACGGCACCAACCCGCGCTACGTCGGCGTCTCGCTCGACCTTGGGCACCTGACGACCGAAGGGGGCAAGGCCGGCTGGCGCCAGAGCATCGACCTGCTCCAGGACCGCGTCGGCATCGTCGCCGTGAAGTCCTTTGGCTGGTTCTACGAGCCCGACGCCAAGACCGGCGAGATGATCTGGAACGCCAAGCAGGTGCCCCTGAACGAAGGCAACGTCCGCTGGCGGCAGGCCTTTGGCTTACTGCGCCAGGTGGGCTGGGACGCCGATGGACAGGCGCTCGTCTCGGTGCACAGCGAATACCAGGGCAGTGGCAGCTGGCGCGACCTGACCGTCCCTGAGCTGGTCGAGCAGACCGGCGCGGACTTCGCCTACCTCAAAGAGCAGGCCGTCTGAGCCGGTCACACGCCTTCCAGTCGGTCACGCCTTCCAGTCGGTCACGCCTTCCAGTCGGTCACACGCTCCAGTCGGTCACGCCTTCCAGGTGAACAGCTCCGAGATCTCGGGCCAGATGGCGTCCATCTCCGCCTGATCGAAGTCGTCGAGAGGCGTGCCGGCGCCGCGCGTGCGCGCCGTACGGATGATGCCCCGGCGGACGAGAGCCGCCTTGCCCGAGGCAACGCCGGCCAGGCGCTCGCGCTGCATGGCCGGCTGAAGGCGGGTGTGTAGCTCGCGGGCTTCTGCTTCTCGTCCCGCCTCCCACAGCGTAAAGACCCGCGAGACAACGTCGGTGTACTGACTCGCCGGCATGTTGCCGGCCGCCCCGCGACGCAGCTCGTCGAGCAAATTCTGCGCCCCACCACCGCCGAAGACACCCCACAACAGCGGCTCGGCGGCCTCCACCAGGCGGGAGATGTTGTGATGGGCCGGGGCTACCTCTTCCTTGACGTAATGAAGGCCCGGCACCTCCCGCACCAGCTTGAGCAGGGTGGCCGGCGCCATCGCCGCGACACCGGCATTCTGGATGAAGATGGGCAGGGCCGACGCCTCGGCGATGGCCATGAAGTAGCGCAGGACATCGTCGGCGGAGAACCGGGTGACGTACGGGGGCATGGCGATGACGGCGTCGGCGCCGGCGTCGCGCGC
>JBBRFV010000330.1:0-1790 GCA_038241335.1 Caulobacterales bacterium
GGAGTGCACGGTGGACATCGGGGTGCACTTCGGAAAATCCCCGCCACGAGTGGTTTTGGAGGGGAAAAGTGCACGATGTGCACTCGAACGATGGGAGTGCACATTTCATGCGCCGCGACGGGAAGCCGCCGCGGCGCCTTGACCGCGCGCGCCGACCGCTCCACCCCTCCTGCCCACGGAGGCTTGTCATGACCCGATCCCTGTTCCTTGCCCTGCTGCTCGCCGGAACCGCGTCCGCGGCTCAGGCCCAGAACCTGATCATCCAGGGCGGGCCGATCTACACCGGCATCGAAGCCGCCCCGACGGCCGAGGTCGTGATCGTGCGCGACGGGCGCATCGCCTATGTTGGCGCTCTTGCGGCCGTCGCGGCCCAGGACGCCACGGGTCTGACCCGGATCGATCTGCACGGCGCGGCGATGTTCCCCGGCTTCACCGACGGCCACGCCCATCTCGACGGCATCGGCTGGCGCGAGCTGACGCTGAATCTCGAGGGATCGGCCTCGGTGGTCGAGGCCATGGCGCGGCTGACGGCCTGGGCCGAGGCCCATCCGGACGGCCCGGTCATCGGCCGCGGCTGGATCGAGACCGGCTGGCCCGAGGGCCGCTTCCTGACCGCCGCCGACCTCGACGCCGCCGCCCCGGGCCGGGTGGTGCTGCTGCAGCGGTCCGACGGCCATGCCGTGGTCGCCTCCTCGGCCGCCCTGGCCGCGGCCCATATCGACGCCTCGACGGCCGCGCCTTCGGGTGGAGAGATTCTCAAGGGTCCGGACGGTCAGCCCGCGGGCATGCTGGTCGACGCGGCCATGGGCCTGATCCAGGACCTGCGGCCCCAGACCGACCGGGCGGCGACGCGCGAGGCCTATCGCGCCGGCTTCCGGGTCGAGGCCGCCTATGGCTGGACCGGGGTCCACTTCATGAGCGCGCCCTGGCGTGACATCCCGCTGCTGGAGCAGATGGCGGCCGAAGGCGAGGCGCCCCTGCGGGTCTATTCCGCAGTGACCCCCGATGGGGCGGCCGAACTGATCGCCTCGGGCCCGCGCAGCGTCGCCGACGGCCGGATCATCACCCGGGCGATCAAATACTATGCCGACGGCTCGCTGGGCTCGCGCGGCGCGGCGCTGTTCGAGCCCTACGCCGATCGGCCCGACACCACCGGCCTGATGCAGGTCACCACGGCCGAGATAGTGCCTCTCTACGAAGCGGCCCTGCGTGGCGGCATCCAGATCGCCACCCACGCCATCGGCGACCGCGGCAACGCCTCGGTGGCGGAATGGTATGCGGCGGCGATGCATGAGGTGCCCAGGGCCGAGTGGAAGAACCCCGACCCGCGCTGGCGCATCGAGCACGCCCAGATCCTGCGGCCGTCGGATTATCACTGGTTCGTCGACCTGCCGATCATCGCCTCGATGCAGCCCAGCCACGCCATCGGCGACTTCCATTTCGCGGGCGCCCGGCTGGGCGACGCCCGGCTGGACGGGGCCTATGCTTGGCATAGCTTGGTCAATCTCGGCGTCACCGTCGTGGGCGGCTCAGACGCGCCCGTCGAACGCGGCGCGCCGCTGATCGAATTCTACGCCGCCGTCGCCCGCCGCGACCTGCAGGGCTTCCAGGGCCCGGACTGGCGGCCGCAGGAGGCGGTGGACCGCCAGACCGCGTTAAAGATGTTCACCCTCTGGCCGGCCTACGCCAGTTTCCGCGAAGGCGAACTTGGCACCATCGAGGTCGGCAAGCGCGCCGACTTCACAGCCTTCAGCGTCAACCTGATGACTGCCCCCTTCGCCGACATCCCC
>JBBRFV010000331.1:0-1768 GCA_038241335.1 Caulobacterales bacterium
CCGGTCGTCCATGGCCGCCTCGGACGTATGGCCGACCACGACGAATTCGGCCGGAACCACGTCCGGCCCCTGATGGATCTGCTGGAAGAAGGCGTGCTGGCCGTTGGTGCCGGGCTCGCCGAAAACGATCGGTCCGGTGGCGGTGTCGACCGGCGAGCCGTCCCGCCTGACCCGCTTGCCGTTCGACTCCATCTCCAGCTGCTGCAGGAAGGCGGGCAGGCTGCGCAGGCCGTGGGCGTAGGGCGCCACGGTCCGGGCATGCCGGCCGCGAGCCTCGACGTTGTAGACCTGGGCCATGGCCAGAAGGACCGGAGCGTTGACCTCGATCGAGGCCTCCAGGAAATGAGCGTCCATGGCCCGCGCCCCGGCCAGCAGCCGCTCGAACACGGCCCAGCCGAGCGCAATGGCCACCGACAGGCTGACCGCCGACCACAGCGAATACCGCCCCCCGACCCAGTCACGGAAGCCGAACGTCCGGCCGCAGCCCCAGGCCTCGGCCTTGTCCGGCGCGGCCGTGACCCCGACCAGATGCCGCGGCAGCCGCCGCGCCGACAGGCTCTCGGCCAGCCAGGCCTTGGCCAGCTCGGCGTTGGCCAGCGTCTCCTGGGTGGTGAAGGTCTTGGACACCACCACCACCAGCGTGGTCTCGGGGTCCAGCCCCGCCAGCGCCTCGCCCATGTCGCGCGGGTCGATATTGGCCACGAACCTCAGGTCGATGGTCGGCTCCAGCGGCCGCAGCGCCTCCCACACCAGACGCGGCCCCAGGTCCGAGCCGCCGATGCCGATGTGGACGATGGCGGTGAACGGCTGTTTCGACCCGCCGGTCTCGGCCCCCGAGCCGATGTCGGTCGCATAGTCGGCCATGGCCTTGCGGCTGGCGGCGACCTCGGCCGACACGGCCTCGCCCAGGGCGCGGAAGTCGGCGTCGTCGGCGGCGCGCAGGGCCGGATGCAGCACGGCCCGGCCCTCGGTGCCGTTGACCGCCTCGCCGGCGAACAGGCCGTCACGCCGGCTTTCGACGTCGCAGGTCCGCGCCAGATCCAGCGCCGCCTCGAAGCCTTCGGCGCTCCACGACTGCTTCGACACGTCGAGATACAGGCCCGCCGCCTCGACCCCCATGCGCTGGATGCGCCGGGGGTCGGCCGCGAACTGGTGCGCGATACGACTCCCTGCGTCCTTGCGCGCCACGGCGCGGAGCATGTCGAGGGCCTGGGAACGGGCGGTCATGCGCACAAACCTGAACGAGGAAGGTAAACCCTCGTTTACGGGTCTGGCGTAAGTCGGTTCAACGCCGAATCTCTTTCCCGGCGCACAAATATGAGGGTCGCCATGTCCTGCGGCGTCGCCCTGGCCGTTTCCCTGCTGTTTTCCGACCCCAATGTGGCCCTGGCCGCGGCCCAGCCGCCGGCCGCCGCGGACGCCCCCGTCTCGGTCGCCGCCGAGCCCCTGTTCGTCGACATCGTCGCCCGCTCGGGGTCGCTGAAGGCGATCGTCGACGGCTGGATCGCCTCGGGCGCCGCCGACCAGCCCGGCTTCATGACCGGCGAGGTCTTCACCGGCTTCAAGGCCCGGGCGGCGGAGCTGTCCGCCACCGACATGCAGGGTCATCTGATCCTCAAGGCGCGCGGCACCGACGGCGACCTGAAATGCATCCTGCGCGGCATTTCCGAGGACGTGACGAAAAAGGTCGACGCGGTCGAGACCGCCGCCACCCCCGCCGACCGCAAGGTGGCGCTGGACGAGCTGTCCTTCCTGCTCAACGACAACG
>JBBRFV010000332.1:0-1747 GCA_038241335.1 Caulobacterales bacterium
AAAGCACGGTGGTGGCGGCGACATATTCGTCGCGACGCGCGGCCACCTGGCTGAGCTCGGCGTTGCGCAGCTCCTGCTCGGCGTTCAGCACGTCCAGCGTGGTGCGCAGGCCCACCTGCTGCTCCTGGCGGGTGCCTTCGGCCGCGATGCGCGCGGCGCGCACCTGGGTGTCGGTGGAGCCGATATTGGCGCGGGCGGCGGTGAGTTGGCTCCAGGCCTGGGTCAGGTTCTGCAGCACCACGCGCCGGGCGGTCTCGACCCCGATGCGGTCGACATTGTTGCGCTCGATGGTCTGGCGCACCCGCGAGTTGGTCAGCCCGCCGCTGAACAGCGGCAGGGTGAAGGTCGCTCCGCCGGTGACGTTGCGGGAATAGAGGTCGGTGTCGAGGGGACTGGCGCCGCCGGTATAACCCAGGCGGGCGGTCAGACCGATGGTCGGCATGCGCTCGGCGCGAGCGCCGGCGACGCGGGCCTTGCTGGCCTGTTCGGTGTACTGGGCGGCGCGGATCTGGGCGTTGTCCACCTGGGCGGTGTCGAAGGCCTGGTCCACCGAGGCCGGCAGCAGCGTGGCCAGGGACGGCTCCGGCGCCAGGTCACCGGGGCTCTGACCCACGGCGGCGACATAGTTGGCGCGGCTGATGGCCAGCTGGGCCTCTGATGACTGGAACAGCGACTGTGCCGAGGCCAGGCGGGATTCCGACTGGGCGACGTCGGTGCGGGTGATCTCGCCCACGTCAAAGCGAGCCTTGGATTCTTCCAGCTGGCGCTCCAGCACACGAACGTTCTCCTGCCGGATGCGCAGGGCTTCCTGATCGCGGCGGGTGTCCACATAGGCGGTGATGACCGTGCCCAGGACCTGGGTCTCGACCCGGCGCAGGTTCTCACGGCCGGTCAGGATGTCGGCTTCGGCGGCGGACACCGCGGCGGCGACCCGGCCGCCCGTATAGAGGGGCTGGTTCAGCGACAGGGCGGCGCTGCCCGAATTGGCTTCCCGAATGCCCGAGCCCGCGGCGTCGGGAACACCGTCGCCGTTGGTGTCGATGCTCAGCCCGCGCGCCGCGGCGGGTGTACGGATTTCCTGGTAGCTGGCGCTGGCCGAGGCGGTCAGCGAGGGCCGGTAGCCGGACCGGGCCTGGACATAGTTCTCGTCCAGAGCGCGTTGGCTGGCCCGCTGGGCTTGCAGGGTCGGGTTGGAGTCGTAGGCAAGCGCGATCGCGTCGGCCAGGGTTTCGGCGGCGGCGGGACCCGCGGCCAGGCCGCAAATCAGGCCCGCGCTGCAGACCGCGGCGAGTAAACCTCCGCGACGGCTATTGAACATGCTTATCCCCGAAATCGACGTAAGATATCGGGGCCTATATGGCCGCCGAATTGAGATCACGCCAGAGGGCGCAACCTTAAGCTTTTTTCACACCCAGATTTCGCGGGTGTTTCAGGCGATCAGAAGGCGAAGCCGTGTTGCGCTTCGAAGCCGGCCAGCATCGGCGGCGTGGCGTCGAACACCGTGCGCCGGCCGATCTCGTCGTCGGCCCGCACGTAGAGTGCCGCCTTGCCCACCGGACCGTCGCGCTCCACCACCGCCAGGCGGCCGCCGGGGGCCAGCGCCTTGAGCCAGGCTTCCGGCGCGCGGGAGACGGCGCCCTCGACGACGATCAGGTCGTAGTTGGAGCCCGGCACAGTCTTCAGATCGCCGTCGTCGAGGCGGTCGACGACCACCTCCAGCGCTTCCAGGATCGCGGCGGCGTAAGGC
>JBBRFV010000333.1:0-1734 GCA_038241335.1 Caulobacterales bacterium
TCGAACGTCATGGGAATTTCCTCCGTCCGTTTCGCACCGAGAAAATGGGTGAGAGGCTCATATTTCGTCATCGAGAGGCTCCCGTTTTCCAAAAACACACACACACAAACACACTGTGTTTTCCGTGTCAAGCGAGGTCGATTTCCACAACTCTCGGCGGCCTAACGTAGCGCGGCGCAGAACCGCTGTATTCGCCGGCAGCCTTCTTCCAGCACATCCTCCGACGTGGCGTAGCTGATGCGGAAATAGGGGCTCAGGCCGAAGGCTGAGCCCTGGACCACCGCCACGCCCTCGGCGTTCAACAGTTCGGTGGTGAAGGTCTCGTCGCCGTCAATGACCACGCCCGCGTCGGTGCGCTTGCCGATCAGGCCCTCGATCGACGGATAGACGTAGAAGGCGCCCTCGGGCGTTGCGCAGCGGATTCCCGGCGCCTGGTTCAGCATCGACACCACCAGGTCGCGGCGCGCCTCGAAATGCCTGGCCCGCTCGGCGATGAAGTCCTGCGGCCCGTTCAGCGCCTCGACGGCGGCCCACTGGCTGATCGACGACGGATTCGACGTGGTCTGGCCCGCCACCTTGCGCATCAGGTCGATCAGCGGCTTGGGCCCGCCGGCGTAACCGATGCGCCAGCCGGTCATGGCGTAGGCCTTGGAGACTCCGTTCACCGTCAGGGTGCGGTCGTAGAGGTCGGGCGCGACCTGGGCCATGGTGACATAATCGAAGTCCCCATAGATCAGGTGCTCGTACATGTCGTCGGTCATGACCCAGACCTGCGGATGGCGACGCAGCACCTCGGCCAGGGCCTCCAGCTCGGCGCGGGTATAGGCGGCGCCGGTCGGGTTGGACGGCGAGTTGAGGATCAGCCATTTGGTGCGCAGCGTGATCGCGGCCTCCAGCACCTCGGGACGCAGCTTGAACCCGTCGACCTCCTGCCCGACCACCCGCACCGGCTCGCCGCCGGCCAACAGCACCATGTCGGGATAGCTGACCCAGTAGGGGGCCGGCACGATGACCTCATCCCCGGGCGACAGGGTCGCGACCAGGGCGTTGTAGATGACGGTCTTGCCGCCGGGCGCGACATGGATCTGGTCGGTCCCGTAGGTCAGCCCGTTCTCGCGCGCGAATTTGGCGGCGACGGCGGCCTTCAGCTCGGGCAGGCCGTCGACGTCGGTGTATTTGGTCTCGCCCCGGCGGATGGCGGCGATGGCCGCGTCCTTGATGTTCTGGGGCGTGTCGAAGTCCGGCTCGCCGGCGCCGAGGCCGATCACGTCGCGCCCCTCGCGCTTCAACTCGCGGGCGCGGGCGGTCACCGCCAGGGTGGCCGAGGGCTTCACGCGGGCCAGGGCCCGGGACTGGAGGGCGGCGGACGGCAGGCTGGACATGGCGACTCCCGGGGGACGGCGCATCCTTACGCAGTTGCGAAAGACCGATCAAATGCGGGGCCGGGCGGGGCGCAGGGACAGGCGCACGCAACCGCGGCGCCCCCGGGACGTTCTGCCGGCTAACCTTACAATCGGAGCCTTGCACGTGAATCTTCCCAATGGCGCTCTCGTGGCTGTCGTCGATGGCGAAAAGCTGGCTCTGTTCAAGAACACCGGCCATCAGGACATTCAGCTGGCCGCCAAGCCGACGCCCTCCATCGCCGACCGCGCCTCGGGCGCCGCAGGACGGATTTCCAGCGACGCCAATCCCGACAATGACACCCAGGCCGAGGACGGCTTCGCCATGGGCGTC
>JBBRFV010000334.1:0-1718 GCA_038241335.1 Caulobacterales bacterium
TCCGGCCGCCGCCGAAGTCATATTCGCAACAATATTCAGGCGCAGGGGATTTTATGCAATCGGTCACACGGTGCGGGCGCCCGCCATCATTCCCCTCTCGCGCGCCAGATCGGCCTCCGACATGAAGAAGCGGTCGGGGACCGCGCGGACTCTCAGATTGGCCACGAAGCCCACCACCAGCAGCCCCGCCATCAGGTACATGGTGACGTTGTACGCCTGGGCCGCCGGTACCCCGCGCTCGATCTGGTATTCCCGGATGTAATTGACCAGCACCGGGCCGGCCACGCCCGCCGCCGACCAGGCGGTCAGCAGTCTCCCATGGATCGCGCCGACGTACTGGGTGCCGAAGAGATCGGACAGGTAAGCCGGAATCGTCGCGAAGCCGCCCCCGTACATCGTGATGATGAGCGCCGCGCAGGACACGAACAGCGCCACGCTTCCGATGCGGCCGGCGTACGGCAGCCCGAGGTAGAGCAGCGGGCCGAGGGTGAAGAAGACGGCGTAGGTGGCCTTGCGGCCGATCCGGTCCGACAGCGAGCTCCAGCCGAAGCGTCCCGCCATGTTGAACAGGCTGAGGAGTCCGACGAATCCCGCCGCCGCGCTCGGCTTTACCACGCCCTTGAACATCTCCTGGATCATGGGCGAGGCCTGCTCGAGGATGCCGATGCCCGCCGTGACGTTGAGGAACAGGACCGCCCACAGGAAATAGAACGGCGCGGTCCGGATGGCGTTGTCGACGTGGACGTGCCGGCGCGTGATGAGCCCGTGGGTAGCGGCCGTCGGGGGCTCCCACCCGGCCGGCTTCCATCCCGCCGGGGGGACCCGGAAGAGAAACGCGCCCGAGAGCATCGCCAGCAGGTAGATGACGCCCAGCGTGACGAACGTCTGGGCCACGCCGACGGAGGTCGGCGACCGGTAGTGGTCGAGCAGGAGCTGCGACAGCGGACTCGCGATCATCGCGCCGCCGCCGAAGCCCATGATGGCCATCCCCGTCGCCATCCCCCGGCGGTCGGGGAACCACTTGATCAGGGTGGAGACCGGGGTGATATAGCCGAGCCCTAGGCCGCAACCCCCGAGCACGCCGTAGCCGAGGTATAGCAGCCAGATGTTGTGGACCCGGATGCCGACGGCCGAGAGGAAGAAGCCGAGACCCCAGCAGCAGGCCGCGACCACGCCGCTCTTCCGCGGGCCGGCATGTTCCAGCCACCGCCCGAAGATCGCGGCCGAGAGGCCAAGAAAGACGATGGCGATGGTGAAGATCCAGGCGAGCTCGGTCTGCTTCCAGTCGCCCGGCGCCGACGCGGTCACGCCGAGGACTTTCGTCAGCGGCAGCTTGAAGACGCTGAACGCGTAGGCCTGCCCGATGCTGAGATGGATGGCAAGCGCGGCGGGCGGCACCAGCCACCGATTGAACCCGGGGCCGGCGACGATCCGATCTCTCGACAGTAGTGCCGCCATCGCGATCTCCTGGATTCGGTGCCGGTCGGGGAAGCACGCAAGCTACTGACGACGGGGAGAGGGGGCCAGACCGCCCCGGAGATTAGGTCAGGATGGCCCGGGAGACGCGCGTTCCGCCAGCAGCACTTTGATCTGCCGCTCAAAGTCCCACAGCAGCCGCTCATGCTGCGCCCCCGTCGCCGGCCCGTAGAACCCCGCGTGCACCCGGCGCACCCGCCCGTTCCGTCCGAGAAACACTGTCGTCGGAAATGCGGTGAACC
>JBBRFV010000335.1:0-1707 GCA_038241335.1 Caulobacterales bacterium
GGTCTCCTTGATGCGCTCATGGATGAACATCAGGAGTTCGTGCTGTTTGCGCGTGAGCATGGCGTCGAATCGTCCAGAACAAGGCGTGAACCGTTGCCGATGTTCTGTAAGTGTTCCGGGTTAATGTCAACCTAACCACAATCCGGCCCGCCGACGCTTGTCCGTCAGGGCGCCACGGCTTAGGTCGCAAGCATGACTTCAGACGACGTGCTCGACGAATTCCGCGGCGCCGGCGCCTTGCGCGAAGGCCATTTCGTACTGTCCTCGGGGCTGCACAGCCCGGTCTTCCTGCAAAAGAACCTGGTGTTCATGGACGCGTCCCGCTGCGCCCGGCTGTGCAAGGCCCTGGCGGAGAAGATCACGGCGACGGTCGGTCCGGTTGATGTCGCCATCTCGCCCGCCGTCGGCGGCATCATCCCCGGCTACGAGACCGCCCGCTGGCTGGGCGTGCCGTCGATGTACGTCGAGCGAGAGGGCGGCGAATTCAAGCTGCGCCGAGGTTTCCACGTCGATCCCGGCCAGAAGGTGGTCATGGTCGAGGACATCGTCACCACGGGCCTGAGCTCGCGTGAATGTATCGCCGCCATCCGGGCGGCGGGCGGCGACGTGGTCGCGGCGGCCTGCATCGTCGACCGCTCGGGCGGTCGCGCCGACGTCGGCGTGCCTCTGGTGGCCCTGGCGACTTTGGACGTGCCGGCCTATCCGGCCGACGCCCTGCCGCCCGAACTGGCGGCCCTGCCGGTCGAGGATCCGGGCAGCCGGCGGCTGGCGAAATGATCGCGGGCCGGGAGAAAAGTGCTAGTGAGCAAGGGGTGAGCGGGCTCACGATAGCGGCCGGCGCATCGGCTCACCGCCTCGCTCACTAGCACTCTTCACCTTCCGCCCGGTGCGATGGAAACCATGACCAGCCCCGTCCGCCTCGGCGTCAACATCGACCATGTCGCCACCGTGCGAAATGCGCGCGGCGGCATCCACCCCGATCCGGCGCGGGCGGCGCGCGAGGCGCTCGCGGCCGGGGCCGACGGAATCACCGCCCACCTGCGCGAAGACCGGCGCCACATCACCGACCGGGATATCGAGGCCCTGAGCGCCCTGTGCGCCGAGGCCGGACGCCCGTTGAACCTGGAGATGGCCGTCACCGACGAGATGCTGGCCATCGCCCTGCGTCATCGGCCCCACGCGGCCTGCCTGGTGCCGGAACGACGCGAGGAGGTGACCACCGAGGGCGGCCTGGCTGTCGCCGGCCACGAGGCGCGCATCGCGCCGGTCGTGAAGGCGCTGTCCCAAGCAGGGATGCGGGTCTCTCTGTTCATTGAGCCCGCGCCGGAGCAGGTGGCCGCCGCAGCGGCCGTCGGGGCCCAGGTGGTCGAGTTCCACACCGGCCGCTACTGTCATCTGTCAGGCGACGACCGGGCCGTAGAGTTCGAGCGGCTGCGATCCGCCGCCGCGCAGGCGGCCGTCTTCGGTCTGGAGGTCCACGCCGGCCACGGTCTGGACTACGACACGGCGCCGCACATGCTCGCCATCCCCGAGGTGCGCGAGCTCAACATCGGCCATTTCCTGATCGGCGAGGCCGTCTTCCTGGGTCTGACCGCCGCCATCCGGCGCATGCGGGCCTGTATGGATGCGGTTTCATGATCATTGGCGTCGGCGCGGACCTGTCGGACATCCGGCGCATCCAGAACTCGCTCGACCGCTTCGGCGACC
>JBBRFV010000336.1:0-1700 GCA_038241335.1 Caulobacterales bacterium
ATCGTACTCCACGTTGCGTGCATGCGCACGGCGAAGCTATGACCGTTGTCACAAACGGGGGGTCAGCGGCCTTCCTGGCGCCAGGCGAGGACCCAGAGGCCGAGGGCGAGTACGACCGCGATCAAGGGGTCGAGCAGCGGCGTGCGGCTGACGGAGAGCGTCGCGTAGTTCTGGCGATCGACGAGGCCGATCCAGCCGGAGCCTTCCATCGCGCGATCGGCGCGGACGCGCCGAACGGTGGGGACGCCGTCGGCGAGCCAGCGCACCGCGCCGCCATGCGCTTCGACGACCGGTTTCAGGATATCGGGCGTGGCGCGAACGTCCTCGAATTCCTTGGGGTTCAGCGCGCCGGCAGCGGCGACCGCGGTCAGCTTCCCGTCCACGACGCGGTAGAGCCCGACATCGGCGGCGGGCAACGTCGCTTCGAACTCCCCGGGCGAGACCTGTTTCAAGGGCACCTGGCTCGCCGTCCCTTCGGGCGTGGTCAGCGTTACGGGACCGGCGGCGTCGGCCATGGTCCGGCGCTTGATCTTCAAGATGCCCTGCGCGATCTCGGCGGAGAGCTTTTCCTCCTCCAGGTCCGGCTCCTTCATCAGCCAGTGGGCGAGGCGGCGGAGGAGTTCGGCTTGCGGGCCGCCACCTTCATAGCCGCGCGCCCAGAGCCATGCCTGATCGGAAAGCAGCAGCGCGACGCGACCCTCGCCGACGCGGTTCAGCATCAGCAGCGGCCTCTTCTCCGGGCCTTCCATCACCGCCTGGCCCTTGATGACGTAGGTATCGGCGATGCGGAACCAGCGGCCCCATTTGGCGTCGTCGCTGTCGTTGAGGTTTGCGCCGGTGAGGCCGGCCGTCACGGGGTGACGCTGGCCGAGGTCGGTGACGCGCGGGCGGAACGGCTTTTCTGTCACTGAGCCTGTCGGGGCAGCGGGCATCACGTCGCCGAGTGCGGAATCATAGATGGTGAAGGGCGATGCGTAGTCCGGGCCGGCAGCCACCAGCAGCGCCCCGCCGTTCTCGACGTATTTGGCGATGTTCTCGTAATAGTCGGGCGGCAGCACACCGAGGCGCTGGTAGCGGTCGAAGATGATGAGGTCGAATTGACCGATCTTGTCCTCGAACAGCTCGCGCGTCGGGAAGGCGATCAGCGACAATTCCTCGATCGGCGTGCCGTCCTGCTTCTCGGGCGGGCGCAGAATGGTGAAGTGAACGAGGTCGACCGAGGGGTCGGCCTTCAGCAGGTTGCGCCAGGTGCGTTCCCCGGCATGGGGTTCTCCCGAGACCAGAAGCACGCGCAGGCGGTCGCGCACGCCGTTGGTGACGACGGCGCGGTTGTTGAGCAGCGTCAGTTCGTCGGGACCCTTGGCCGCTTCGATCTCGATCACGTTCTCCCCTGCATGGGGGAGCATGACCCGGATGCGCTCCAACTCGCCGACACGGGCGTTCATGGTCTGCACCACGTCGCCGTCGATTCGCACGGTGACCTGGGCATGACGGCCACGCGCTTCGTCGCCGGCGCCCTGGTCCTCGACACGGATGGCGAGTTCCATCGGCTTGTCGATCAGGGCGAAGCGAGGGCCTTCGACGAGCACGAGGCGGCGGTCCTTTTCACCGGGGTGGCCGCTCAGAAGCGCATGCGCGGGCACGTCGGGCAGATCATGGGCGCTTGCGGCATCATGCGCTTCGCCGTCGGTCACCATGAT
>JBBRFV010000337.1:0-1691 GCA_038241335.1 Caulobacterales bacterium
ATAGTCGTTATCCAAGCTGCCGTCGGGGGACGTCAGGCCGACGATCATCAGGAAGCCGCTCTCGGCCTTGTTCACCGTCACGCCGATCTGGCGGACCTGCTCGGGCAGGCGCGGCTCGGCCAGGGAGACGCGGTTCTGGACCAGCACCTGGGCGGCGTCGAGGTCTGTGCCGGGCTGGAAGGTCACGGTGATCGCCACCGCCCCGTCCGAGGTGGACGAGGAGGTGATGTAGAGCATCTTCTCGACGCCGTTCACCTCCTGCTCGATGGGCGCGGCGACGGTCTCGGCCAGGGTCTCGGCCGAGGCGCCCGGATAGGCGGCGTTGATGGTGATCGTCGGAGGGGCGATCTCCGGGTACTGCGACAATGGCAGAAGCGGATAGGCGAACACCCCCATCAGGGTGATGAACACCGCGATCACGGCCGCGAAGATCGGCCGGTCGATGAAGAAGCGTGAGATGTTCATGGCCGGCTCAGTCGCCCGACGACAGGCTGTTGGCGAAGGTGGCGCTGGACGCGGGCGCGGCCGAGGTGACCGGCTGGCCGGCCTGCTGCGCCGCGACCGGCTGGATCTGGCCGTTGTGGGCCTGGACCTTCATGCCGGGCTGCTGGATGCGCTGGACCCCGGCGATAATGACGCGGTCGTCAGCGGTCAGGCCTGAGCGGACGACCCGCAGGCCGTCGACCAGCGGGCCCAGTTGCACCGGCCTGGGCGCGACCGAGCCGTCCGCGTTGACGACATAGACGATGCGGCGCGCCTGGTCGGTGGCGATGGCCGCGTCGGGCACCAGCATGGCCGGGTACGAGCCGGAGCCCGCCAGCCGCGCCTGACCGAACATGCCGGGCTTGAGGAAGCCGTCCGGGTTGGCCACCACGGCCCGCAGGCGGATCACGCCCGAGGCCGTATCGACCGCGTTGTCGGTGAAATCGAGCGTGCCCGGATGGCCGAAGGCGGCCTCGTCCTGCAGCCGGACCTGGATCGGCGCGGCGCCGCGCCGGGCCTGGCGCTGGTATTTCAGCAGCACGGCTTCGGAGCCGTCGAAGGTGAAATAGATCGGCGCGCTGGACACGATGGTGGTCAGCACGTCCGCCGCCGAAGAGCCGCCGGCGACCAGATTGCCCGGGTCGATGCGGCGGTCCGACACGCGGCCCGAGATGGGCGCGGTCACGCGGGTGAATTCGACATCCAGCTGGCGGGCGCGAACACCGGCGTTGGCGGCGGCGATCGCCGCTTGCGCCGTCTGCAGGGCGCCGCGCCTGGTGTCGACCTCCGCCTGCGACACGGCCTGGGAGGCCAGCAGGGTTTCCGAACGGGTCAGTTCCGCGCGGGCCAGCGTCAGCTGGGCTTGCGCCTGCGACAGCTGGGCCCGGGCGGAGGCGAGGGCGGCCAGCGCCGGGCGGGGGTCCAGGGTGAACAGAAGCTGGCCGCGGCGGACGTAGTCGCCGTCGCGGAAATGCACCGCCGAGACATAGCCGCCGACGCGGGCCCGGACGTCCACCGCCTGGGTCGCCTCGAAGCGGCCGGTGAAGTCGTCCCAGTCCTGCACCGCCCGGACCAGCGGGTGCGCGACCGTCACCGACGGGGCCGGCGGCGCTCCACCAGCGGCCTTGGGGGAACAGCCATAGAGGGCGGCTGTCATGAGGACGGACGCGGCCGCGATCTTCGCCATACGCATAGGCGGTGGTCTCCTG
>JBBRFV010000338.1:0-1686 GCA_038241335.1 Caulobacterales bacterium
AGAAGACGGCCGATGTTCTCGTGGTGCCGCACCCAGATCAGGGCGCCGGTGACCAGCGCCAGCACGAAGACGGGCTGGGGCGCGGGCAGGCCCAGCGTCGCCAGCGGCAGCAGGGCGCAGATCGGCGCCGCCACGGCCGCGAGCAGCGCCGCCAGCGACGAGATGCGGAACAGGACGGCGACCAGAATCCAGGTCGCGCCCGCCAGCAGGCCCAGCGGCCAGACGGCGGCGATCAACAGGCCGAAGAAGGTCGCCACCCCCTTGCCGCCCCGGAACCCGAGCCAGACGGGAAACAGATGGCCGAGAAAGGCCGAGCCGCCAGAGATGGCGCTGGCGGCCTCGTTGTGGAACAGGCTGCGGGCGATCAGCAGCGCCGCCGCGCCCTTGCCGGCGTCGAGCAGCAGGGTGGCCAGGGCCAGGTCCTTGCGGCCGGTCCGCAGCACGTTGGTCGCGCCGATATTGCCCGAGCCGATGCTGCGCACATCCTCGCCCGTTATCACGCGGGTCAGGATCACGCCGAACGGGATTGAGCCGAGCAGGTAACCGCCGATCGCCACGAGGGCGAGCGTCCAAAGCGCCGGGCCGACCAGATCCTGCACATCAACCCCCTACAGCCGGTGCGTGCACAGCATGCAACCGATCAAGTGAACCCGCAATGAGCCAGTGTCTCGCGATTCGGTGCGGCGCGGGCGGGTCGGCGCGGCCTCAGCGCGCGTCGTGAACGATACGTCCGCCGACGACGGTGAGCAGGACCTTGCCCTGTAGCCGCCGTCCGTCGAAGGGCGAGTTCTTCGACTTGGACCGCAGCCGGTCGGCATCGACCACCACCGGCGCGCCGGGATCGAACAGGATCAGGTCCGCTGGCGCTCCGGTCGCCAGCACTCCGGCGTCCAGCCCCAGCAGGCCGGCGGGGCCATGCGTCAGGGGCCGCAGCACGTCCAGCAGGTCCAGCCCGTCCTCGTGGTGCAGGGTCAGGGCGGCGGGCAGCAGGGTCTCCAGTCCCACTGCGCCGGGGACCGCCTCGGCGAACGGTCGCCGCTTGTCCTCGGCCGGGGCGGGGGCGTGGGCGCTGGTGATGGCGTCGATCAGTCCGTCGCGCACCGCCTCGATCAGCGCCTGACGGTCGCTCTCGGCCCTCAGCGGCGGGTCCAGCCGGTAGAAGGTGCGATAGTCGCCGATGTCGATCTCGTTGAAGCACAGGTGGTTGATCGACACCGAGGCGGCGACCTCCAGCCCCTTGGCCCGGGCCCGCGCCAACGTCTCCAGCGCGCCCTCAGTCGAGATCTGGTCGACGAGGAAGCGCGCGCCGGTCTGTTCGACGAGGGCCAGGTCCCGCTCCAGCTGGATGCGTTCGGCGATGGCCGGGGCCGAGGCCAAACCCAGCCGCGTGGCCAGCTCGCCCGAGGTCGCCACCGCGCCCTCCGACAACCAGGGGTCGGCCGGGCGGCACGAGATCAGGGCGTTGAAGGCGGCGGCGTAGCTCATCACCCGTTGCAGGGTGCGGGTGTTGGCGATCACCCGGTCGACGTCTGGGAACTACAGGGCCCCGGCCGCGTCCATCAGGCCGATCTCGGCCATGCGCACTCCGTCGCGGGCCTTGGTCGCCGCGCCGGCGGCTCGGACATTGACCAGCCCGAGGGCCGCGCCGCGCCGCTGGATGAAGTCGATCATGGCCGGATCGTCGAT
>JBBRFV010000339.1:0-1663 GCA_038241335.1 Caulobacterales bacterium
TGAAGTGCCATCCGACGCAGCGGCATCGACAAGACCGCCTTCGTCGATAACAGCTTCATCGATAGCAGAGTCGGCAACTTCATCCGGCGCCGCCACTGACCGCTCGCAGTCTGCGATCACATCCGAGCAGCAGTCTGCCGAGCCTTCGCCGCAATCCGGGCGGCTCCCTCTCCCGGCCAAGGCCGAGTCGTTGCCACCAGCGTCGACGACCCAGGTGCCGGTTCAGCCGCGAGCCCGATCCACGCACGCTGCTTCGCCAGGGCATCCGCCCCATCGGCCGGCAGCCCATGCCGCGGCCCATCCCGGCCTTGCGGGCGGCGTCGCTGCCGGGCGGGTCGCCGTTCGGACACCGTCGGGCAAGGCTGCCGGGCCGAAGGTTGCGACCGGGGGCGGTGGTCAGGCCGGGGAATCGGATCCACTCGCCCGCTGGAAGGCCGCCTCGGCTGCGGCGGTCGGCGCCGTCCCGGAACCAGATCTCGAGGACGCGGCGGCCGCACCAGCCAAGCTCGGCGAGCACGCCCAAGCGGTCGAGGACAGCCGGCGCAGTGCGCGACCCGACTTCGCCAAAGAGGTCAAGGCCACGGTGGCCGCCGCACCCGACCAACCACCCCGGGAGAAGATCCTCGACACCGGCCCGGCCGATGCTGCACTTGGCGCCGTCGAGGCCGCCGGCGCGGGCAAACTCGCCGACCAGACATTTCCGCCACCGCAGCAAATGCCCGTGCATCAGGGGGCGCCGGCCAGTATCGGGCCGCCACCGGTACTGGCGGCGGCCAAGCCGGGGCCGGCTCTCGGCGCCGCCGGCCCGTTCTCCGCCGCCGCTACCCCGCTCGACCCCAAGGCGGACGAGGTGCGGGGCAAAGTCGCCTCAGTTGCCCTGACGACGGCGGCCCCCGGCGCAGCTGAACCGGTCATCCTGCACGACAAGGGCGCTGCCTCGCTGAGCCCCCCGAGCCCTGATCAGGGCCAGCAGATCGGCGACGTGCTGGCTCGGGTGAAAGTGCAGGTGGGTAACTACGCAGAGTCCTTCGTCAGGGCGGGGGCGGCCACCCTCGACCCGAGCGGCAGCGTCGACGGCTTCAAGACCCTCGCCGATGCGAAGAAGGGGGAGCAGGAGGCCGCGATCAGCACGGAGATCGACGGTGTGGCGGCCGCCGCAGGAGTTTCGGCGGCTGACCTCTCCGCCAAGGTCGATCACCTGAAGGTCCAGGCGACCCAGCAGGGCGCCACCACTGCAGCGGCACTGGCCACAAAGGGGGACACGACCGCGGCTGCGGTGAAGGCGCGCGGTGACGAGGAATTGAACGCCGTCGCCGGCGCAAAGGAGGCCATTGTCCACGAGGTCGATCAGCGTCAGGAGGCGGCCGGCGGCGCCCCGAGTCCCGCGGTGATCGCCGCCAAACGCGATTCCTATCTGGAGCGGGTGGAATCGACGAAGGCAGCCGGCGCGGCGGCGTACCGAGCCGCCAGCGAGAACAGAGCCGCCGAACTCGACCGCGCCGGTACGGAGCAGAAGGGTCGATATCGACAGCAGGCTCGCATCGAATCCGAGCGCATCAAGGGTCTGTACCAGGGCGAATACGCGCGCATCGAGTCCACGCCGGTCCTGGACTGGGCCGAGCAACAAGCACTCGAGGTCGATGCGATCGTCGCCCGCCTCAAG
>JBBRFV010000340.1:0-1639 GCA_038241335.1 Caulobacterales bacterium
ATCGGCCTGGCCTTCATCGTGCTCAGCCTCTTCAACCCGAACAAGGACTGAGGCCGGATCGGCGGGGGATCATCATGACCCAGTCTCTGATCGACCGACACGACGTCGAGCTCGCCGCCCTCGCGGCGGCCGGCGGGCGGCGAGAGTTCGGCGAACTGGTGCGCCGGCACGGCTCCGCCGTCCGCGCCCTGCTTCGCCGGATGGGCGCTCAGTCCACGCTCGCCGACGACATCGCCCAGGACGCCTTCATCCAGGCCTTCGAGCGCTGCTCGGAGTTCCGGGGCGAGGGCACCTTTGCGGCCTGGGTCAAACGGATCGCGGCGCGGCTCTACATCAAGCGCGTCGCGAAAGAAGCCCGCTACGTCGCGGAAATCGAAAATGAAGACGCTGCGCCGGCGACCGACCATGCCGGTCTGGTCGATCTCGACGAAGCGTTGAAGTCCCTCAGCGAGCCCGAGCGGCTGTGCGTGTCCCTCTGTCACGGAGCGGGCATGGCGCATCCCGAGATCGCGGCCGCCCTGAATTTGCCACTCGGCACGGTGAAATCTCATGTCAAACGTGGTCTGGATAAACTCCGCGCGCGGCTCCAGCCGGAACCCGCTTCAACCCTGGGGAGGACGCAGCATGTCGGCTGACGAGTTCGATCCTTTCGTGGAGCGTCTGTTCGCGCGGACTCCCAACATGCCCGATGCGGCGCTTTTCAACGCCCAGGTCACAGCCCGGCTGGCGCGGGGAACGCGGGTCCGCACCGTGGTCCTGACCGTGGCCGGCCTGATCGGCGGCGTCGTGGCCGTGCGCGAGACCCTGAACCTCAGACTGACCCTCGGCGGGGGCGAAGCCGGCGCGGCGGCCACGGGCCTTGGTCAGGGCTTCCAGGCCGCAACGGCCGGCGCCCAGGCGTCGATTCAGTCGGGTCTCGACCACATGGGTCTGGCCAATCTGGAATGGGGATCCATGGGCGGCATGCAGCTGTTCTGGGTCGCCGCCGGCGGCCTGATCGCCGTCGCGGCGGCCGGGGCCATGAAACTGGCGCAGGACATCTAGGCCCGCCACGCCGGATTCGACGCGGCCCGGCCGGGCGCCTATCTAGGCCGGACCGGTTCAGGAGTTCGTTGATGTCCAGCCAGAAGCAGGAAACCATCCGTCGCCTCGCAGCGCCCGACATCCGCGGCCGAAAGGGCCAGGCGCCGATCGTCTGCCTGACCGCCTATGACGCGCCGACCGCTGAAATCCTCGACGACCATTGCGACCTGCTGCTGGTCGGCGACAGCGTCGGCATGGTCGTTCACGGCCTGCCGAACACCGTCGGGGTGACGCTGGAAATGATGATCCTGCATGGCCAGGCGGTCATGCGGGGCTCGAAACGGGCCATGGTCGTCATCGACATGCCGTTCGGCAGCTACGAGGGCGGCAAGGAACAGGCCTACGCCAACTGCGCCCGGGTGATGAAAGAGACCGGCGCCCAGGGGGTGAAGCTGGAAAGCGGCCCTACCGTCGCCGAAACCATCGCCTATCTGGTCCAGCGCGGCATCCCGGTGATGGGGCACGTCGGCCTGCGGCCCCAGGCGGTGCTGACCGACGGCGCCTTCAAGGCCAAGGGGCGCACCGACGAGGAACGCCTGCGCGTCATGGCCGAGGC
>JBBRFV010000341.1:0-1621 GCA_038241335.1 Caulobacterales bacterium
TAGGGCCAAGTTCTTTTCCTTCAGGGGGGTTCGGTTTACCAGCGCCGCGGGCCCCACCCCCGGCGCCGCGCCTCATTTGCTCGCCTGCCAGACGGTGCTTGCGCCGGGCCGATCGGGACGTTCTGTTAATCTGATCGGCCCGGAAGGGTCAGGCGGTAACGGGTGTTCGCGCGGCCGCCGGCGCGACGCCAAATTCCACCGGCAGGTACTCCCGTGCCAGGGCCGTCAGCTCGTCCTGGGTCAGGCTGGAGGCCCGCCCGGCGGCGTACTGGCGCATGATCGCCTCGTGCATCGCCTCGATCCCGGGATGATGCTTTTCCAGCCGATCGCCGTCAGGCTCGTTTTCGCCTGCCCTGGCCGGGGCAGTGGCGTCGCCCGGGTCACCTTTGTGGTGCCGCCCAAGCGTCTGGTTGACCCAGAAGGCGACCCCGGCGACGCCGGACTTGTCGTTGACGCTGACCCCGACCGGTCGACCGAGCAAGGCGGCCGTGTCGAAGACGTTGTAGATCTCCTCGTCCTTGAGCAGGCCATCGGCATGGATGCCGGCACGGGTGACGTTGAATTCCGAGCCGAGCAGCGGATAGCCCGCCGGGATGGGGACGCCGCACTCGTCCCGCATGTACGTGGCGATCTCGGTCAGGACGCGCGTGTCGACGCCGTCGTTGCGACCGGCAAGCGAGAGGTACTCGATCACGGCGCCTTCGAGCGGGGAGTTGCCGGTGCGCTCGCCGGTGGAGAGGAGCGTCGCGTTGATCGCGGCACAGCCATAGAGCCAGGCGGCGACGGAATTGGCATGCACCTTGAACAGGTCGTTGTGACCGTGCCATTCAAGCTGCGCCGAAGGAACGCCGGCCTCGTCGATGAAGGCCCGCACGAGCTTCGGGACGCCCCGGGGCAGGGCGGCTGTCGGCCAGGGGAGTCCGACACCCATCGTATCGCACAGACGCACCTTCAGCGCGACACCGGCCTGGCGCCCGCGCTCCATCAAGGCCTGGGCAAAAGGAAGGGCAAAGCCATAGACGTCTGCCCGCGTCAGGTCCTCGAAGTGGCAGCGAGGGATGATCCCGGCGTCGAGGGCGGCATCGACGATTTCGAGGTAGAAGCTCAGCGCTTGCGAGCGGGTCATGTTGAGCTTGTTGAAGATGTGGTAGTCGGAGCAGGAGGTCAAGATCCCGGTCTCTTTGACGCCGGCCGCCTTGACCAGCTGGAAATCGGACTTCACCGCGCGAATCCAGGACGTCACTTCCGGATAGCGGTAGCCGCGTGCCAGCACGGCTTCGAGCGCCGCCCGGTCTTTCTCGGTGTAGAGGAAGAACTCGCACTGGCGGATCAAGCCCGTTTCGCCGTCCAGACGATGCAGCAGATCGTAGATGTGGACGATCTGCTCGACGGTGTACGGCTCGCGCGCCTGCTGTCCGTCGCGAAAGGTGGTGTCCGTGATCCACAGGGCCGCCGCCGGCGTGAACGGCGTTTCGTCGCGCTCGAACTCTGACCGGGGCACTTCGGAGTAGGGAAAAACGTCGCGGATGAGGTTTGGGCCCGGCACATCCTGCACGAGGAGCGGGCGACGGGGGCGCAATGGTGTGAATGGGTTCATCAGTCCCTCCTCAGCTTGATGATA
>JBBRFV010000342.1:0-1589 GCA_038241335.1 Caulobacterales bacterium
TCGATCTCGTCGGCCGGATCGCGGCGCTGGGGGTCGGGGAGATCGCCCTGGCCGACACCATCGGCGTCGGCGATCCGTGGAGCGTGACGAAAAAGGTCGAGGCCGCCCGCAAGGCCGCGCCGGATGCGACGCTGCGCCTGCATTTCCACGACACCCGCAACACCGGTCTGGCCAACGCCTTCGCCGGCGTCGAGGCCGGCGTCGACGTTCTGGACGCCTCGGTCGGCGGCATCGGCGGCTGCCCTTTCGCTCCCGGCGCCACCGGCAACATCGCCACCGAGGACCTCGTCTACATGCTCGAGCGCGCCGGTTTCGACACCGGCTATGACCTCGACGCCCTGATCACCACCGCCCGCTGGATCGGCGAAAAGATCGGCCGCCCCGCCCCGAGCGCGCTCAGTCGCGCGAGCGGCTGGCCGCAGGGCTGAGCGCCGCGGTTTTCACCCCCGCCGGGACTGGACGATCAGCAGTTCGACCCGTTTCAGGGCCAGCAGGACGCGGTTGGCCTGGACCTCGGGCCAGAGGGCCAGCTTGATCATGAGCGAGGCCAGAAGCAGCACGGCGGCAGGCAGGCCCCAGTGGAGGGCGGATACGGCGTCCGCGGCCTGAAAGAACCGCCACCCCGTCCACAGCCCGCCGGCGAACAGCAGGAATTGGCCGGCCATCATCAGGATGTTGAGCCAGCCGGTGCGCCCGCCGAACAGGGACAGAATCTGCTCCACGGCGCCGCTCTCCTCGCCGATCCGGCGCAGCAGGTCGCGTTCCTCGGCGTCCAGCACCGCGTCAATGGTTTGATCGACGTCACGCATGATGGTCTCCTTCCAGCACGGCGCGCAGGGTGCGGCGTGCATGCATGAGGCGGGTCTTGATCGTCCCCGCCGGGGTATCGAGCGCGACCGCCACCTCGGCGACGGTCATCTCCTCGAAATGAAACAAGGCCACGGCCGCGCGCTGGGCGGGCGGCAGGGCGCGGATGGCGACGTGGAGGCGCACGGCCTCGTCCATCGCCACGATGTCGGGAGCCGGGTCAGGCGGTTCGGGCTGGAGCGCGATCTCCGCGGCCATGGCGCGGTCCGCCTGACGGCCCGAGACGTAGCGGGCGCAGCGCCGCGAGACGATGCGATACGCCCAAGCGGGAAAAGCGCGCTCGTCCCTCAGGCGGCCGAGCCCGCGCGCAATCTCCAGCCAGGCGGCCTGCACCGCGTCCCGGGCGGCCTCGCCGTCGCCGGTCAGCCGCCACGCGTGGGCGATGAGCCGCCGTTGCCAGCGCCGCGCCAGCTGGTTGAACGCCCCACGGTCGCCGGCCTGAACGGCGACGACCAGATACTCGTCGAGCACCCGTTCGGTCGTCCGGTCGCTGGCAGGTGTGATCCGCGTCATGACCTCCAAGGTGTCGTGACCCCGGCGAACGGTTCAAGGCGGACGGACGAATTCCGTCAGCGGTCTACAGGTTCAGCAACGCCGGATCACCGCCCTGGGCCGAGATGTTGTTGCTGATGGCCTTTTCCGACGCATAGCGGATCAGGCTGTAGGGACCGCCGGCTTTCGGACCGGTGCCGGACAGGCCTTCGCCGCCGAACGGTTGCACG
>JBBRFV010000343.1:0-1588 GCA_038241335.1 Caulobacterales bacterium
GCTGTCTGATAGAAATAGATGTCGCACGAGTTCCGGATCGCATCGTGCATGTTCTGCGGGCCATGGCCGCCCGGCCGCCAGCACCGCCAGGTCCGGCCGCCATAGTACCAGCCGCCCGAACACTGGATGCGGATCTCGGGATCCACTCCGGCCCGCAGGGCCGCAAGGGCCACCGTCGGCTTGAAGGTCGAGCCCGGCGGATAGGTACCGGTCATGGCCTTGTCGAGCAGCGGCTTGCGCTCGTATTCGGCCAGGGCCTTGTATTCTGGGCCACTGAGACCGCGCACGAAACGGTTGGCGTCGAAGCTGGGGGTCGAGACCATGCAAATCAGATCGCCGGACCGGCAGTACATCATCACGATGGGACCGCTCTCTTCGCCCATCACTTCCAGGGCGCGGTTCTGGATATCGGCGTCGAGGGTGAGGCGGATCTCATTGCCCGGCGTCGGGCGGATGTCGCCTTCCGGGTCCAGGCGCACGACGCGGCCCTGGGCGTCGACCTCGGCCTTGGTGGCCCCGGCTCGGCCCCGCAAGGCGGTGTCGAACGCCTTTTCCACGCCCTGCTTGCCGATCCGGAACCCCGGATGGTGCAACAATTCCTGATCCTGGGTCGGATCCTGCTTGGCCGCCTCCAGGTCGCGATCGGAGACCTTGGCGACATAGCCGATGACGTGGGCGAAAGCGCCGCCGAACGGGTAGACCCGCACCTCGCCCATGTCGGCGGTAACCGCCGGCAGTTCCGGCGCGCGGATATTGACCCGGGAAAACTCCTCCCAGCTCATGTCCTCCATCACCGCCACCGGCGCCTTGCGCGGCGCGCGGGCGATATCCTTGATGATCCGCGCCCGGCGCGACCCGTCGATGGGCACCAGCTTGGACAGGTCGTCGAGCGTCGCCTCGACGTCGAGATCCTTGTCCTTGGTCACCATCAGCCGGAAGTTGGGCCGGTTGGACGCCAACGGCGTGCCGTTGCGGTCGAGGATCAGCCCGCGCGGCGGCGGCGTAAGCCGGTAGTTGAACTGGTTGCCGGCTGACAGCTTCTGGTACCGCTGGGCTTCGACCAGCTGCAGTTGGGCCAGACGGCCGCCCAGCGCCAACAGGCCCGCGCCCGCCAGGCCGCCCATCAGGAACGCGCGCCTATGGAAGACGCCCTGGCGCTCGTTGACCTCAAAAAACAGGATGGAGGGTTCGCTCATCGCCCTACCGGAAACGCACGTCGGCATCGTCGTAACGATCGACCAGGCGGTGGGCGAACGGGAACAGCAGCGCCGTGGCCAGGAACTGCCAGAACACCGCCAACAGACTGGGCATGGCCAGGCTGTCGAGCATCGAGAACAGGAACCCGGCGACCATGGTCACGGCCGAGACGCCAGCGAACCAGGCCCACATCATCGGCCGGCTCTGACCGGTCATCATATTTCGGGCGGTCAGCACGGTGGCATAGCCCACCAGCAGCGCCAGACCCCACAGTCCGATCGGCCCGCCCCAGAACACATCCAGAAACAGGCCCAGCGCCAGGGTCGCGAAGGGCGCCAGGATCGAGGGCCGGATCAACGCCCAGGCGAAGGCTGGCACCATGGCGAACACG
>JBBRFV010000344.1:0-1583 GCA_038241335.1 Caulobacterales bacterium
GATACAGCACCGTGCAGATGAGCATGGAGCCGACGATCCCGATGGCCAGGTCGCGCTCGGGCCGTTTGGTCTCTTCCGCCGCCGTCGAGATGGCGTCGAAGCCGTAGAAGGCGAAGAAGATGATCGCCGCCGCCGCCATCACGCCGGTCTGGGCCACGGCCGGATGGCCGGTGATCTGCTCCATGAACGGGACCTGCGGCGCGCCGAAGCCGTTGGGCATGAACGGGTGGAAATGGGCGGCGTCGAAATGCGGCATGGCCACCGCCACGAACACCGCCAAAGCCGCCACCTTGATGACCACCAGGATGGTGTTCACGGTCGCGCTTTCCCGCGTGCCCAGCAGCAGCAGGCCGGTGACCACGGCGATGATGAACACCGCCGGCAGGTTGACGATCCCCCCGTCGTGCGGCCCCGCCAGCAGGGCGGCCGGGAGGTTGAGGCCGATGTCGTGCAGGAAGGGCGTGGCGTAACCCGACCAGCCGACCGCCACCGCCGACACCACCAGAGAATACTCCAGGATCAGGCTCCAGCCGACGATCCAGGCCACCATCTCGCCCAGCACGGCGTAGGAATAGGTATAGGCGCTGCCCGCCGCCGGCATCATCGTCGCCAGTTCGGCATAGGCCAGGGCTGCGCAGGCGCAGACGAGGCCGGCCAGGGCGAAGCTGATCATCACCGCCGGCCCGGCCAGACCCGCGCCGACGCCGATCAGCGTCAGGATGCCGGTGCCGACGATGGCGCCGACGCCCAGCGCCAGCAGATGCGGCCAGCTCAGCGTCTTCTTCAGCGCATGCCCGCTGTGCGGGGCCAGCATGGCGTCGATCGATCGCCGGCGGTTCCAGAAAGCCATGTTTCCCCCTCGCCGCCTCCCCGGCGGCTGATTCACATCGCCAGCCTAGCCGGTCCCGCGACAAACCGGAACGTACCGGGGAATGCGGCTTGCCAGCCGGGGCGCGAGGCTCTATGCCCGCCCCCTCGCCGACGCCTCCGGGTCCGGCGGGCCAGGCGATCGGTCCGGGTGATTAGCTCAGTTGGTAGAGCAGCTGACTCTTAATCAGCGGGTCGTAGGTTCGAACCCTACATCACCCACCATCGTCCTCCGAAGCTCCAGAAATCGCTAAAGTTCTTGCCACCGCGCGGATTTCTGCCATTCTGTCTTATACAAATCTTATACAAAACGAGATCGGTATGAGCGGCAAGGGCCTCGGGCTTTTCCAGCCTCGCTACAAGACCCCGGAGGGTCGTTGGGCGGTCGATGAAGACGCCGTCTACAACGTACGACGCGTCATCCCCGCCGACGTGCGGACGATTGCCGCCGCCCTTCCCGCCACCGACCCTCGGCGTGAAATCTTCGTCGGCCCCACCGGCAAGCCCCGCGCCGAACTGATCCAGACAACGGGCTATAACGACTACGAGAACGCCAAACGCGTCGCACGAGACATCCAGCGCCGCTGGGCAGTCGACATCGTCGCGCTTCGCTCCCGCGGAAACCCGCGAGATGTCGATGAGGCGCTGGACCGGATCGACGACTGGCGCTCGAGCGCACTCTCGAGGGCGCAGGGGTTCGACGTCGAGATCGCGAT
>JBBRFV010000345.1:0-1559 GCA_038241335.1 Caulobacterales bacterium
CTGGGTCCCGGCCCGGGACCCAGCCCGGACCCCAGGGTTGCCATCCAATCCCCCTCCTGCGGGCCGAATTGCGAGCAGCGTGCTCCCGCCCGGCACGCACATGCGGGGCGCGCGGCGCCTACCGGGCGCGCGGCAACGCTCTCGGGGAAGACGCCGGCAAAGGGCGGCGTCCGGTCGGTTGTTTTCTGGTCGATCCTCGCCGCCTGACGACGCGCTCGTCGGCGTCGACCCTGCCCGGGAGACGTCAGGACACGCAACCGGGCACCTCGTTCAGGCGAGCGAATGCCCCGTGGAGCCGGCGCGCCGCGTCGTTGTAGGCACGCGCGGCGTCTTCCTCATGACCAAAGACGCCGAGGTGGTAGCGTCGCCGGTCGGCGGTGATGTAGGCCTGCCACTTCCCGGTGCGCCGGTCATGCCAGACCCCTTTGAAGCGCGACGATCGAGCGTGTTTAGGCTTCGCCACGTTCCTGGCGTTCTGCGCCTGGGTGGACGGTCGAAGGTTCTGGCGACGGTAGTCCAGGCTGTTGCCGTTGATGTGATCGACCTGCACGCCCTTCGGAAGGCTGATCAGCATCTGGTGCATGAACATCTGAAGACAGTGGCCGTCGCCGGGTCTGACGGTGAGCGCGGCGTACCCCTTCTCGGGCTGTTTCGCGCGCATCGGCCGGAAGTGCCACGAAAAGGCACTCAGCATCTCGAAGTCCTCGTCGTCCACGATGGCGGCGCGACCTCGAGTGAGTGGGATCTCTCTGGGCACGATCATACCCATTCGGCAATGAAGCGCTCAGCGCCTGCTGGCCAGGAGGAGACCATCACCTTGCCGTCAGCGCGCTTGATGTCCTCAAATAGGAGGATCTTCTTGACGACGAACTGCCCGAGGCGCGCCTCGCCTTCAGCCAGCACCAGTCCGCAATACAGGGACGGCCGGTATCCCCCGTCGCGCGTGTCCCGGCTGCCCCGATTGTCCTGGCTGCCCGCGGTACCCTGGCTCCTCCGGCCGCGGCCTGGGGTGCCGGCCGGACGCCTGGCTACGTTTGCTCCGAATTCGCGTCGCGTGGACGCCTGCACAGCCAGCCCGGCGTCGTACTTCCGGCGCTTCACCGGGTCGGCGAGCAGCTCATAGGCGGCCCGAAGGGCGATGAAGCGCTCGGCGGCGTCCGGCTCGTGGTTGACGTCGGGATGCGTCGCTCTGGCCAGGCGCCGGAAGGCCGTCTTCAGCTCGACCTCGGTCGCCGCCGACGGCACGCTCAAGACGGCGTACAGCGTGGCGGGCCCCTGGCTCTCCCTGGCATCTGACGCCGACTCTCCGCCGGGCTCGAACCATTTACGGAGTGTCTCCTCGGGGAAGATCACCGACCAGTTGCCGTCGGCCCATCCAGAGGCCCATATCTGGCCGGAGGGACGGACCTTGCAGGCGCCGAGGTACTCGACCGTGATCAGCCGCGTCTGCGGTGTCGCCGCCGGCGATGGCGCCGGCGCCGGTGCGGCGGGGATGGTCGGGCGTACGCCCAACCGTCGCTGGCACAACTCGGCGATCACGGCGGCGTACCCCTGGTCCA
>JBBRFV010000346.1:0-1542 GCA_038241335.1 Caulobacterales bacterium
GCGCGAGGGCGAGGGGCAGGCCCTCCTGGTGCGCCTTCAGGATCAGGAAGGCCTCGCTGAATCGCGCCAGGGAGAAGACGACGCCGATGCCGGCCACCCGCCAGAAGCCTTCGCCCAGGTAGCTCAGGTCAGAGACCCGGACCGGCGGCCGGACCGGGTCGGCGGCCGCGCGCCGCTTCGGTTCCTCGACCCCCACGAGCACGCACAGGACCGCCAGTCCGGCAGGGATCAGCGCCGCCCAGAAGACCGCGCGCATGTCGTTGGCGAAGGCCGCCATCAGGCCGATGGCGATCAGGGGACCGAGAAACGCGCCGACCGTGTCCAGCGACTGGCGCAGACCGAACGCGCGGCCGCGGATCGCGGCCGGCGTCACATCGGCCACGAGGGCGTCCCGGGGGGCGCCGCGAAGACCCTTGCCGATCCGGTCGATGAACCGCGCGCCCAGAACCGTCGCCACGCTGCCCGCCAGCGGGAACAGGGGCTTGGACAGGGCGCCCAGTCCATATCCGAGCAGGATCAGCGGCTTTCGCCGCCCGATCCGGTCCGAGACATAGCCAGAGAACACCTTGGCGATCGACGCTGTCGATTCGGCGATGCCGTCGATAACCCCGACCATGGCCACGCTGGCGCCGAGGGTGACGGTCAGAAACAGCGGCAGCAGGGCATGGGTGATCTCGGACGACACGTCCATGAACAGGCTGACGAACCCCAGCGCCCAGACGGTGCGTGGAATGCGCGGACGCCGCGCCGGCGCGTCGACAGTCAAGGCATGGCCCTCAGTAGATTTCGAACAGGCCGGCGGCACCCATGCCCCCGCCGATGCACATGGTGACCACGCCGTATCTGGCGCCGCGTCGCCGGCCCTCGATCAGCAGGTGTCCGGTCATCCGGGCGCCCGACATCCCGTAGGGGTGGCCGATGGAGATGGCGCCGCCCGAGACGTTCAGGCGGTCATTCGGAATGCCGAGTGTGTCACGGCAGTAGAGCACCTGCACCGCGAAGGCCTCGTTGAGCTCCCACAAGCCGATGTCGTCCACAGTCAGGCCGTGGCGTTTGAGCAGCTTGGGAACGGCGTAGACGGGGCCGATCCCCATCTCGTCCGGCTCGCAGCCCGCGACGGCCATGCCGCGATAGGCGCCGAGCGGTTGCAGGCCGCGCTTCACCGCCTCACCGGCTTCCATGATCACGCAGGCCGAGGCGCCGTCCGACAGCTGGGACGCATTGCCGGCGGTGATGAATTCGCCCTGCTGGATTTCCTCGCCGGAGCCGAACACGGGCTTCAGCGCCTTCAGCCCGTCCAGCGTGGTGTCGGGCCGGTTGCCCTCGTCCTTTGACAGGGTGACCTGTCGCGAAGACGTCTCGCCGGTCCCCTTGTCGGTCACCAGCATCGCGGTGGTCATTGGCACGATCTCGGCGTCGAGGCGGCCGTCCGCTTGGGCCTGGGCCGTGCGCTGCTGGGACTGCAGCGCATATTCGTCCTGGCGATCGCGGCTGATGCCGTAGCGGCGCGACACCACTTCGGCCGTCTCCAGCATCGACATA
>JBBRFV010000347.1:0-1541 GCA_038241335.1 Caulobacterales bacterium
GATCTCCTCGCGGAACCGGCGACCGTTGAACACGCCATAGTGGCCGACGCCCGGCTGGACGTAGTCGGTCTTCATGTCATCGGGCAGGTTGGGCGTCAGGCCGTGGGCGGCCTGGGTCTGGCCTATGCCGGAGATGTCGTCGTTCTCACCCTCGACCGTCATCAGGCCGATGTCGGTGATCAGGTCGGGACGCACCAGACGGCCGCGATGCATCAGCTCGCCCTTGGGCAGCAGGTGCTGCTGGAAGACGATATCGATGGTCTGCAGATAGAATTCTTCGGTCAGGTCCAGCACCGAGAGATATTCATTGTAGAACTCCAGGTGCTTGTCGGCGCTGTCGCCGTCACCCTTCACCAGGTCCTGGAAATAGCGCTTGTGGGCTTCCTGGTGCTTGGCCTTGTTCATGCTCATGAAGCTGGCCAGCTGCACAAAGCCCGGATAGACGCGCCGCCCCGCGCCCACATAGGGGGCCGGCACCGTGTAGATCATGTTGGACTGGAACCAGGCGAAGGGCTTGTCCTCGGCCAGGTTGTTGGTGACCGTCGGCGACAGCCGCGCATCGATCGGCGAACCCATGAAGGTCATGCTGGCCGGGCGCGAAGGGTGGTTGTCCTGGGCCATCAGGGCGGCGGCGGCCAGAACGGGCGGGCCGGGCTGGCAGACGGCCACGACATTGGGGCGCGGCCCCAGAACACCCAGCATCTGGATGATGTGGTCGATATAGTCGTGGAAGTCGAAACGGCCCTCGAGCATCGAGACTTCACGGGCATTGACCCAGTCGACGATGAACACCGCGTGGTCGGGCAGGAAGGCCTCGACCGTGCCGCGCAACAGCGTTGCGTAGTGGCCTGACAGGGGCGCGACGATCAGCACCGCGGGGTCAAGGCTGAACTTCCCGGCCCGGCGCATGTCGGCCATGTCGCGGTCGAACTGGATGACTCGGGCCCAGGGGCTTTCCCAGACGACGGTCGGGCGCACGCGCACATCGACCTGGCCGACCTTGATGGTGTCGATATTCCAGGCCGGCTTGCCGTAGCGCCGGGTGATGTTGGAAAACAGGTCGGCACCGGCGTGCATGCGTCGGCCCAGATCGGTATTGGCGGCCGGATTTAGCGGCGAACCCCAGAAGTCGCGCGCCACGCGGGCTGCGGCGCGCATCGGGGTGGAGGCGTAATAGGCCGTCTCATGAAGGGCGTAGAGCATGGCGCATCCAATATGTTGCGTCGCAGCATAACATATCGAAGCCTAAGAAAGTCCATCCAAGTTGCAGGTGCCCCGCCGTCGGGGGCGCAAGGCCCCCTGGATCAGCCGCCGCGCATGGCGTCGCCGATGCGGCGGGCAATGTCCTCGGGCGGCAGGTTGTAGGGGATCACTGTCGTGAAGCGACCCTTGGGGTCCATCAGATAGATCGCCGTCGAATGGTCGATCGTATAGCCCGGGCCGTCGCCGACCTTGGCGAAATAGACGCGATAGGCCTTGGCCGCCGCTGCCACCTGCTCGGGGGTTCCGGTCAGGCCCAGGGTCGAGGCCGGCACATAGTC
>JBBRFV010000348.1:0-1524 GCA_038241335.1 Caulobacterales bacterium
CCCTTATGAGGTGGGGCCTTAGTGCCCCGCGAGCGTGACAGCCATGTGATGAAATTCAAAATACGTGCGATAATTTATGAAATTTATTCAATTTCTAGGCCTGATTGAACTGCCGATGGGCCTCATCGGGGATGCACCGGCAAGGCCCGCGTGAGGCAGGGGGACAGAGGGCCCGAGCCCGAACGCGCCGCCTGCGCCCTTCCCTTCATCAAGTAACTTCGTTTAAAAGACTTACATGGTCGGGGCAACCGGACAGCAGGAAGACAGCGCATGTCGATCTACCTCTATGACGCCGTACGAACCCCGCGCGGCAAGGGACGGCGCGGCGGTGCCTTGATCGATGTCACGCCGGCCCAGCTTGTCGGTCAGTTGATGCGGGCGCTGGCCCGGCGCAATGGCGCTGATGTCATGGCGGCGCTGGGGCATTTCACGCTGGGCTGTGTCACCCAGGTCGGCGCTCAGGGCGGACATCTGGCCCTGGCGGCGCGCATCCAGGCTGGCCTGCCCGACACCCTCCCCTGTCTGACGATCAATAATTTCTGCGTCTCGGGCCTCAGCGCCATTGCCGACGCGATGCGGCGGATCGCCTCCGGACAGATCGAGCTGGCGGTGGCCGGCGGCGTGGAGAGCATGTCCCAGGTCGCCTTCATGAGCGACACAGCAGACTATTATGCGGACATGGGCCTGGCGTCTCAGATGGGCTGGTCGCCGGTCGGCGTCGCGGCCGATCTGCTGGCCACCCGCGAAGGCATCGACCGCGCGGCGATGGATGCCGCCGTCCTGAGGTCCCACCGTCTCGCCGCGGCGGCTTGGCGCGAAGGGCGCTATGCGGCGCGGGTCATTCCCGTGACGGCGGCCGATGGAACCGTTGCCCTGGATCACGACGAAAACATTCGCGATTTTGGTGACGGTGCGTCGCTGGCCAAGCTGCCGCCCGTGTTTGCCGCCACCGGTGCCCAGGACTTCGATCAGATCCTCTTGGCTCACAAACCCGAGATCGGGCCCATTACACACCGGCACACGGTCGCCCATTGTCCGCCGATCTCGGACGGCGCGGGCCTGGTAATCCTCGGCACGCGTGACGCCGGGACGCGCCTGGGCCTGACGCCGCTAGCCAGGATCGTCGCGGTTGCCGAGACGGCGGGCGACCCCGTGATGCAGCTGACAGCGGGCTTCACGGCGATGACCCGCGCCCTGGATCAGGCCGGACTGTCGCTGCCGCAAATCGGCGCCATCGAATTCATGGAAGCGTTCGCGGTCGCACCGGTGCTGTTCGAGCGCGACTTCGGGCCAGACATGGCCACGGTCAATCCGAACGGTGGTCACCTGGCCATGGGCCACCCGATGGGCGCGACCGGCGCGATCCTGACGACCACACTGCTCGACGACATGGCGCAACTCAACGCCGACACCGGCCTGGTCGTGGCGACCGGCGGTGTCGGCGTCGGCGCGGCGATGGATGCCGCCGTCCTGAGGTCCCACCGTCTCGCCGCGGCGGCTTGGCGCGAAGGGCGGTATGCGGCG
>JBBRFV010000349.1:0-1507 GCA_038241335.1 Caulobacterales bacterium
CGGCCGAGGGTGCGGTGCAGGTGGGGCCCGCTTTCCGGGTGGACGCTGAGGATATCGGCCCCGGCCTCGCGATAGGCCTCCAGCCAGGGATCGACCGGGGCGACCATCAGGTGAACGTCGAACGGCAGGGTCGTGTGGGGACGAAGGGCTTTCACCACGTCGGGCCCCAGGGTGATGTTGGGCACGAAATGCCCGTCCATGACGTCGACATGGACCCAGTCGGCCCCCGCTGCCTCGATGGCGCGGACCTCTTCGCCGAGACGCGAGAAATCGCTGGCGAGGATCGACGGACAGATCAGGGGCGCGGCCATGTATCGGGGGATACGGCGGGTCGCGCGTCAGGGCAACCGGGGCCTTGGCCTCAAGCGCGCGAAGCGTGTCAGGCCGAGGCGCCGATCCGCTCCAGCCGCGCCGCGAAGAAGCCGTCCAGACCGCCGCGCTCGGCCCATTGGGAGGGGAGGATGCGCAGCCAGCCTTCGGGCGTCAGGCTGACGTCCGGCGCGCCGAGGGCGACCGGATCGGCGGGGGCTGTGCGGAAGGCGGGGTTGCGGCGCAGGAAGGCGATGATCTGGGTCTCGCCCTCTTCACGTTCCAGCGAGCAGACGCAATAGACCAGCCGCCCGCCCGGCTTGACCCGTTCGGCGGCGACGTCGAGCAGGCGGTGCTGGACGTCGGCCAGCTTGGCCACGTCGGCGGGCTTGGTGGCGCGGAGCACCTCGGGATTGCGCCGGAAGGTGCCGGTGGCGGTGCAAGGAGCGTCCAGCAGAACCGCGTCGAAGGTGCGGGCGTCGTCCCAGTCCTCGGCGGGGGTGACGGCGATCTCGGCCTCGAGGCCGGTCCGCGCCAGATTGTCGCGCAGGCGCCGCAGCCGAACATCCGACCGATCCAGCGCTACGACGGTCGCGCCGGCGGCGGCGATCTGCAGCGTCTTGCCGCCGGGCGCAGCGCACAGGTCGGCGACGGACTCGCCGGCCTTGGGGTCGAGCAGGCGGACCGGCACGGCGGCCGCCGCGTCCTGGACCCACCATCCGCCCTCGTCGAAGCCGGGCCAGCCGGCGACGTCGCCGCGCCGTCCGGTGCGCACCGAGCCGCCGGGCAGGACCTCGCCGTCGACGGCGGCGGCGACCTCATCCGGATCGAGACCCGGCTTGACCGACAGGTCGGTGGCTGGCTCCTCGCGGGCGGCCAGGGCCAGCCCGGCCAGGGTCGCCTCGCCATAGGTGGCGCGCCAGCGGGCGGCCAGCCATTCGGGCAGGTTCGACTCGGCGGTGGTCAGGCCGGGCCCCTCGCGGCCGACGCCGCGCAGCACGGCGTTGACCAGATTCTTGTACGGCCGTGACTTGGGATCGCGCTCGGCCAGTTTCACCGCCGTGGAGACGGCGGCGAAGGCCGGCGTGCCCAGAACCATGGTCTGGGCCAGGGCGATGCGCAGGATGGTGCGGATGGCCAGCGGCGGCGACTTCTGCAGCCGGCGGTCGAGGATCTGGTCGATCTCGCCGAGCCGGCG